>NZ_JAJDMJ010000052.1:0-27604 GCF_020593585.1 Blautia sp. DFI.6.71 | reverse complement strand
CTACCTGTAATGTGGGAACCTGCCATATCTGGCATGGGAAATGCGCATAACTGCGTACCTAAGTTACAGGCGTATCCACCGATATTCAGTCGGACGCCTAAAGCGTCTGGAAGCATGTGACTTCAGTCATGTGAGGTTCACCCATAAAGCTTTGGGGCGGAAGCACAATTCAGGACTGTGGTGACTCCTAATGTGGATCCGATCACATTTTTTAATAAGGCTAATGAGTTGATGGTAAAGAATTCTCCGGCAGCTGCGGATAAGGAAATGCTTGAAAAAATAGCAGCTGTGAATATAGGTCCTGGTATGGAATTTGACACTTCTGTTCTTACCGGTGATGTTGCAGAAAACTGGAAGACAATGCTGACAGAAATTCAGCTAAAGCTTATCAAAGAGGGCCAGAAATTCTCAAAAAAGCTTGGTCAGTGGGACTATTTTGGTGAACCGATCGGAGATTTCAATACAGAATATGCTTATCGTGCACTGGTAGCTCTTGCAGGGCTTGGTGCCAATACAGTTGAAGTTGCGCTGTATCCAAAGATAGAGCAGGATGCGGATGGAAATACTCTTCTTAACTTTCTGTAAAATTAACTCTCGATTCAAAAGAATGGCTTATTTATGCGGTTTATTCAAGATATGTAGTTAATAATATGAGAATTAATTACCTCTCGAGAGTTAACTTATAAAACAGCCACAAATCCATTGAGGTCAGAGTTCCTTATCGTGGAGCGACGACCTCAGTTTTTTTATAACCGTAAATTAACAAGGAAGATATTTGCAGATGGACGGAAATTGGATTCAGGTCTAAAAAAGAACTTTTCTCATACAGGTATATGATTTATAATCATAATAAAAGGAAGATACTATAGTAATTCTTGTAAATAATGTATATTGATTCAGCTCATCAGAACATGAAATCCTGTTGAACTGTCTTAAATGCATTAATTAAGAGGATTGTTAAGCAGTGGCAACCGATGTTTCACGTGAAAACGAAAAGGATGGGATGATTATGAAAAATTACTCAGAAGATGTAAACAGACAGTATCATATTCAAGTGGCAAAAGGTGAAGTGGGCCGTTATGTGATCCTTCCGGGAGATCCGAAAAGATGTGTAAAGATTGCACAGTATTTTGATAATCCTGTGCTGATCGCAGACAACAGGGAATATATCACTTATACAGGAACACTGGATGGAGTGAAGGTCAGTGTAACGTCAACCGGTATTGGTGGCCCATCAGCGTCCATTGCAATGGAAGAGCTGTATCGCTGCGGAGCGGATACTTTTGTCAGAATCGGAACCTGTGGTGGAATGCAGACGGAAATAAAAAGTGGAGACATTGTAATTGCGACAGCAGCAGTACGTATGGAAGGAACAAGCAGAGAATATGCGCCAATTGAATATCCGGCAGTGGCAAATCTGGATGTGACCAATGCTCTTGTTGAAGCTGCGAAGGAGAAAGGATTTATATATCATACAGGTGTGGTACAGTCTAAAGATTCTTTCTATGGACAGCATGAGCCGGAAGCAATGCCGGCAGGTTATGAGTTGATCAATAAATGGGAAGCCTGGAAACGAATGGGATGTCTTGCTTCTGAAATGGAATCCGCAGCACTTTTCATCGTAGCCGGTAAACTCAGGGCGAGGATGGGTTCCTGTCTGTTGGTATTGGCAAATCAGGAGAGAGAGAAGCTGGGTCTTGAGAATCCGGTTGTACATGACACAGACATGGCAATCCGGGTAGCTGTAGAGGCAATCCGCAGAATGATTAAAGAAGATCAGGGACAAGTTCTGTAAGGACGGAGGTGACAGAGAATGCAGAATCTGGAAAAATCAATGATCAGCAAACTGATTGAGACTGCAATGGAACAGCTCAAATTTTCTTATACACCCTATTCAAATTTTAAGGTTGGTGCATCATTACTTACAAAAAACGGACAGATTTATACAGGGTGTAACATTGAAAATGCAGCATATACACCTACGAACTGTGCAGAACGAACTGCAATTTTCAAAGCAGTGAGCGAAGGCGTCAGGGAGTTTGACACAATTTGTATTGTGGGTGGAAAAGATGGAATTTTGACAGAGTATACAGCTCCTTGTGGTGTCTGCCGTCAGGTAATGATGGAGTTCTGTGATCCGGAGACATTTCGGATTATTCTGGCAATAGATAAAGAGCATTATGATATCTACACACTGAAGGATTTGCTACCGCTGGGATTTGGACTACGAAATCTGATAAATTCCCGAGAAATATAAGGTAAACGCCCATCATTGCAAGTGATTTTTAATTGCGAAAAGTAAAAAAAGTGAATGACGAATAAAAGGGAACAGGAAAAGGTCAGCGATTAATAAAATGTAAGAGAAGGAGTAAACATAAATGAAAAATTACGACAGAATTTTTGTAATTGTACTTGATTCTCTGGGGATCGGGGCAATGCCGGATTCAGCAAAATTTGGTGACATCGGGGTGGATACTTTTGGACATATTCTTGAGAAAATGGGTTCTCTGGAGATTCCAAATCTTAGAAAACTGGGAATGTTGAATCTTCATCCGGCAGGAAAAATGGCGGGTGTTGAGAATCCCAAGGGGCGATATACGCATCTGGGTGAAGCTAGCAATGGAAAAGATACCATGACCGGACACTGGGAGATGATGGGAATCAAAACAGAAAAACCATTTAAAACCTTTACAGAAACAGGATTCCCGCCGGAACTGATCGCAGAACTGGAGAAAAGATGCGGAAAAAGAGTGATAGGAAACAAGAGCGCAAGCGGAACGGAGATTATTGAGGAACTGGGCGAAGAGGAGATTCAGACGGGTGCAATGATTGTTTATACTTCAGCAGATTCTGTTCTTCAGATCTGCGGAAATGAAGAAACTTTTGATCTTCAGAATCTGTACCGCTGCTGTGAAATTGCAAGAGAAATTACCATGAAGGATGAATGGAGAGTTGGCAGAGTTATTGCAAGACCGTACATTGGTAAGAAAAAAGGTGAATTTAAACGTACCAGTAACCGTCATGATTATGCATTGAAACCCACCGGACTTACCACGTTAAACGTGTTGAAAGATCATGGATTTGATGTGATCGGTGTTGGAAAGATTCATGATATTTTTTGCGGAGAAGGCATTACAGAAACTCATCATTCAGACAGCTCTGTACATGGAATGGAGCAGACAATTGAAATCTGCAAGAGAGATTTCAGAGGGTTATGTTTTGTTAATCTTGTAGATTTTGATGCATTATGGGGACACAGAAGAAATGTGGAAGGTTACGGAAAAGAGATTGAGAAATTTGACAAAAATCTGGGTGTGTTGTTAGAAGAAATGAGAGAGAATGATCTGCTTATTCTCACTGCAGATCATGGAAATGATCCGACTTATACAGGAACTGACCATACAAGAGAATATGTACCATTTATTGCGTACTCAAAGAGAATGAAAAATGGTGGTGCGATAAAAGACGAAGATACTTTTGCTGTGATCGGCGCTTCTGTGGCGGAGAATTTTGGAGTGCCAATGCCTGAGGGAACAATTGGACATTCTGTTTTAAAAGAGTTAATGTAATAACGATTGTAAAAAAAGACAGGAATATTGAAAACAGGCGTTTTCAATCTCCTGTCTTTTGTGCTAAAATAGGAAAAGAATTTATCTGACTAAATCGTTAAAGAGAGACAAGTGATAAATTGTAAAAAGATAAAATGATACAGAAAGGAAACCGTTTTTATGGAAACAGGAACAATTTTTAAATTTCATAATGACCTGGATACAGACCAGATCATAGCATCACAGTATCTGTTACTTCCTAATCTGGATGAGATGAAAGGTCATGCATTTGAATCTCTGGATCCGGATTTTTCAAAGAAAGTAAAACCGGGAGATTTCGTGGTAGGTGGAGAAAACTTTGGATGTGGTTCTTCCAGAGAGCAGGCGCCTGGTGTTCTGAAAGCGTTGGGAGTACAGGCAGTTGTAGCAAAATCTTTTGCACGAATCTTTTACAGAAACTCTATTAATATTGGTTTGCCGGTAATTGTCTGCAAAGATCTTCCGGACGAAGTAAATACCGGAGATAAGATGGTTCTTCATATGTCAGAGGGAACAGTTGAAGCTAACGGAAAAACATATTCCTGTACAAAGCTTCCGGAATATATGCAGAATATTTTGAATCAGGGTGGTCTGATCGCATCTCTGAACAAGGAGGAGAAGTAAAATGGGAATGACAATTGCAGAAAAGATTATTGCTGCGGCAGCAGGTGTTGACAGCGTAAAACCGGGAGATATCCATACAGTTAAACTCGATCGTCTCATGAGTAATGATGGAACCACACATCTTACGGTTGATATGTATAACAATAAATTGAAAAATCCGCACATTGCAGATACAAGCAAGCTGGTGTTTATCGTGGACCATAATGTACCATCTGACAGCCCGAAAACAGCAGCATCTCAGAAGAAGATGCGAGATTTTGCAAAAGAACATAACATTGATTTCTGGGAAGGAAAAGGTGTCTGCCATCAGGTTATGATCGAGAATTATGTCCGTCCGGGTGAACTGATCTTTGGTGCAGACAGCCATACCTGTTCATACGGTGCATTAGGTGCATTTGGAACAGGCGTAGGATGTACAGATTTCCTTTATGGTATGGTAACAGGTACTTCATGGGTACTGGTTCCTGAGAGCGTAAAATTTAATCTGACAGGTAAACTTCCGGAAGGAGTTTACGCAAGAGATCTGATTCTTACAATCATTGGGGAAATCGGAGCAAATGGATGTAACTATCAGGCAATGGAATTTACAGGCGAGGGTGCGAAAACACTCAGTATCAGTGATCGTATGGCGCTTTGCAACATGGCAGTAGAAGCCGGTGCAAAGACAGGTATCTTTGAAGCAGATGAGAAAGCTATTGAATATCTGAAAGAACATGGACGTGAGCCAAAGGCTGTATATCACAGTGATCCGGATGCAGTTTATGCGAGAGAATATACATTTGATTTATCAAAAGTCCGTCCTGTAGTTGCGAAACCTGATTTTGTAGACAATGTTGTGCCTGCAGAAGAAGCCTGCGGAATTGAAATCAATGAAGCATTTCTGGGATCCTGTAACAACGGACGTATTGAAGATCTGCGTGTCGGTGCAGAAATCATCAAGGGCAAGAAGGTTGCTGAGGGCGTCAGATTTCTCGTTGTGCCTGCAAGCCAGACTATTTACCGCCAGGCATTAAAAGAGGGGCTTATTGACACGTTTATGGAGGCTGGAGCCATTGTTATGAATCCGAACTGCAGTGTATGCTGGGGAAGCTGTCAGGGTGTGATCGGTGAGAACGAAGTTCTGATCAGTACAGGAACACGTAATTTCAAAGGTCGTGCAGGACACCCAAGCTCCAAAGTATATCTGGGATCAGCAGCTACTGTTACAGCATCTGCCATTACAGGAAAGATTGCGCTGGCAAGTGAGGTGTGATGCTAATTATAAATGTTTCACGTGAAACATTTAACCGAATCAAGTAAATTTCCTGCGAAGGTCGCGAAAAGCAATAGACAGCAGGTGGAGATTTGTTTGTATCGGGAGGAGAGCAAGCTCATCCTGATAAACTGCGGAGTAGTTATTCGGTATGGTATAGAGTCGCGTAGCAAAGCGGATATTCACAATTCGTTTGAATGAATTTTAACTTGTGACTGTGAAAGTACTGAACAGTTATAAGTGAAGATAGAAGATAAGAGGTAAGATTATGGAAAAATTCACAGGAAAAGTGTGGGTTCTGGATGATGACATTGATACAGATATTATTATTCCAACAGAATATCTCGCACTGAAAACAATCGACGATATGAAACAGTACGGATTCAGTCCTCTGCGTCCGGAACTGGCAGGACAGATTCAGAAAGGCGACATTATTGTTGCAGGAAAGAACTTTGGATGTGGTTCTTCCAGAGAACAGGCACCGGAAATTATCAAAGCACTGGGAATTCAGTGTGTAATTGCCAAATCTTTTGCGAGAATTTTCTTCAGAAATTCTATTAATAATGGTCTGTTACTGATCGAGCAGCCAGATCTTCATGATGATATCAAAGAAGGTGATGAAGTCACTGTGGTAATGAATGAACATGTAGATTACAATGGAAAACAGTACCCGATTGCTTCTCTTCCGGAAAATCTGATGAGCATTATTCAGGCTGGCGGACTTGTAAAAGCCATGCGCAAACTGAATGGACTGGATTGATTTGGAAAGGAGAGGAAAATGGGCGAGACAGTTATTGAAAAAATTATAAGAAACAATGTTGGAAAAACAGTAAAGCCTGGAGACATTGTAACGGTCAATGTAGACAGGGTTATGATTCATGATATATTTATTCCATTTGTAGCAGAAAAGTTTGAAGAAATGGGCTTTACGAAGCTCTGGGATCCAGATAAAGCAGTACTCATATATGACCATCTGGTTCCTGCAAGTCAGTTAGATGATACCAGACATTTCCATGCGGGAGATGCTTTTGCCAGGAAATATGGCATGAAAAATGTTCACAGAAGTGATGGAATCTGCCACCAGTTAATGACAGAGGCAGGTTATGTAAAACCGGGAAATATTGTATTTGGTACAGACAGCCATACCACTACCTACGGATGTGTAGGCGCTTTCTCTTCCGGTATCGGATATACAGAGATGGCAAGTATTCTGGGAACAGGAACTATGTGGATCAAAGTTCCTGAGACAATTAAGGTTGTGATCGAGGGAGAACTTCCGGAAAATGTTATGTCCAAAGATATCATCCTGCGTCTGATCGGTGATCTGGGAGCTGATGGAGCAACATACAGAGCACTTGAATTTACCGGCAGTACAGTAAAGAATATGACAGTAGCAAGCCGTATGACTATGGCAAATATGGCGATTGAGGCAGGTGCAAAATGTGCACTGTTTACACCGGATGAAAAAACTGCAGAATATTGTGACATAGAGTTGAATGAGTTCCAGAAGAGCCTTACAGGAGATGAAGATGCAACCTATATGAAAACAATCACTTATCGCGCAGAGGATTTTGTACCGGTTATGGCATGTCCGTCTCAGGTAGATAAGATTAAAAATGTAAGTGAACTTGAAGGAACAGAAATAGATCAGGTATTTATCGGTTCCTGCACAAATGGCCGTCTGGAGGATCTCAGAGCTGCAGCGGAGGTGTTAAAGGGCAAAAAGGTAGCAGATTACGTTAAATTGATTGTAACTCCTGCAAGCCGTAAAATATACCGTCAGGCAATTGCAGAGGGAATTATGGATACTCTGGCAGAAGCAGGTGCAATGATCACACATCCCGGATGTGGATTGTGCTGTGGACGTGCAGGAGGTATCCTTACCGACGGTGAACGTGTAGTAGCTACAAATAACAGAAATTTCCTTGGTCGAATGGGAACATCTAAGGTAGAGATTTACCTTGCATCACCAAAAACAGCAGCAGCGTGTGCAATTGCTGGTAAAATTGTAAATCCAGAGAAATAAAACGTACAATAAAATCAATGCGATATAAATCGTACAGATGAGCAACGAAACTACAGAATAACAAAAAAAGAATAAAATTAACGGATAAGTCCACTGCATTATTTATAAAAGGAGTAAGCAGTGGACTTATTTTATGTTATAGGAGATTACTTTGTAATGTTCCTATAACATACATAAAGATGCAGAGAAAGTAAAGCCTTCCAGGCAGGAGCGTACTGCGGTGTAGAGGAATTATGTCGCTGAAGCTACGTGTCGCAGACGGAGAATCTTGCTTGCAGGATTTTTCTTGTGTCAGAGAATGACACTGTAATATGTTTCATATCACATAATAAATCATTTGACGGGATAATAAGGAAAGAAAGGACGGGGAAAAGCATGTAAATTTGATTGTATAGAAAAAGTTTCTTAGACAGAATTGTTCAGTAGGAGTCTGATCTCCGACGAAAACATGTACTTTTTTGAACTTGAAATTGAACAAATAGAATCTGCGGAATGACGTGAAAACCGCATAAATAAAAGGAATTTCAAAAATATCAAGACTAAAATTGAACGCATATTGAACCAAAACAAGAGAAGTTAAATTATAGTTCAATATATAGTTCAAAAACATAAATTAAACTAATTGAACTTGTATAACAAAACAATTAATATGTTCAATATAGTTCAATTAACAATGAACTATAAAATGAACTAAAAGTTGAACCATGCTGATGAAATTGAAAATAATAAAATTTACCGTTGAATTATTAGTTCAATTATAGTATAATAGCAAAGAAAAAAACTTGAAAAAGCTGATAAAATGCGGGATTTTAAAATGAACAGAACATATATTTGTGTATGATGCTGAAAGAAATACATTTGAACTTAATTAATGTTTGTATGTCTGAATGTATTTTGATTCCCGTATAAACAATATAATATATCTGTTTTTTCTATAACATATATGCGAAAGAATTAAGAAATATAACAATGTAATTTGTTTTTTACAGAGAACGGAGATAGTATTTATGAATAATATATTTGCTGAACGATTAAAACAAGCAATGGAACAGAAGAATATGAAGCAGATCGACCTTGTAAAAAAGGCGGCAGAGCAGGGCGTGAAACTTGGAAAGAGTCATGTGAGCCAGTATCTGAGTGGAAAAACAACTCCCAGATCAGAAATTCTTAATTTTCTGGCGACAACATTAGGAGTAGAAACTGAATGGCTGAAAGGAACCGAGGTATCTGTAGACACTTTAAAGAAAGAGACAAATGAGGCAGGAATTCAAATGGAAAATATGAAATTTGATTACAATTATAATAATATGAAAGAAAATACCAGGGAGACAGTTGAGGAAGTACAGGTTCGTGAATTTAAAAAATCATCTAAATTAAATAACGTATTATATGATGTAAGAGGACCGGTTGTAGAAGAAGCTGCACGTATGGAAAACGCAGGAACTCAGGTTTTGAAACTGAATATCGGAAATCCGGCACCATTTGGATTCAGAACACCGGACGAAGTGATTTATGATATGAGACAGCAGCTGACAGAGTGTGAGGGATATTCTCCTGCAAAAGGTTTGTTTTCTGCCAGAAAAGCAATCATGCAGTATGCACAGTTGAAAAAGCTCCCTAATGTATCAATTGAGGATATTTATACAGGAAACGGTGTCAGTGAACTGATTAATCTCTGTATGTCAGCCCTGTTGGATAATGGAGATGAAATTTTGATTCCATCTCCGGATTATCCGTTGTGGACTGCATGTGCAACTTTAGCTGGTGGAAAAGCAGTACATTATATTTGTGATGAGCAGGCAGAATGGTATCCGGATATGGATGATATCAGAAAGAAAATTACCAGCAGAACAAAAGCAATCGTTATTATAAATCCGAATAACCCGACTGGTGCGTTGTATCCGAGAGAGATATTACAACAGATAGTAGATATTGCCAGAGAACATCATCTGATCATTTTCTCTGATGAAATCTATGACCGTCTTGTAATGGATGGAGCAGAACATATTTCCATTGCTTCAATGGCTCCGGATTTATTCTGTGTAACATTCAGCGGTTTATCCAAATCACATATGATCGCGGGCTTTAGAATCGGATGGATGATTCTCAGTGGCAATAAGGCAGTTGCAAAAGATTATATAGAAGGAATCAAGATGCTTTCTAATATGAGACTTTGTTCTAATGTACCGGCGCAGTCAATTGTTCAGACTGCATTGGGCGGACATCAGAGTGTGGAGAGTTATATTGTTCCTGGTGGACGTATTTATGAGCAGAGAGAATTTATTTATAATGCGCTGACAGATATTCCGGGAATTACTGCTGTGAAACCGAAAGCTGCATTTTATATGTTCCCTAAGATTGATACAAAGAAATTTAATATCGTAAATGATGAGAAATTTGCATTAGATTTATTAAAAGAGAAGAAGATTCTGCTTGTACATGGCGGTGGATTTAACTGGCATCAGCCGGATCACTTCAGAGTGGTTTATTTACCAAGAATAGAAGTATTAAAAGAAGCAGCCGGCAAAATCAGAGATTTTCTGGAATATTACCAGCAGGAAATATAATCTGTCAGTGAGAAATGGGTACTATGTTTCACGTGAAACATAGTACCCATTTCCTGATATTATAAAAACTTTTGGTCAAACGGATAAAATCATCCAATTTGCTACGCAGCTCTACATCGAATAATTGTGCTACAGTAGATTTGCTTGACTCGGGTCAAGCGGATAAAATCATCCGCTTCGCTACGCAGCTCTACACCGAATAACTGCTTCGCAGTTTATCAGAAGGAGTTTACACTTCTCCTGATACAAGCAAGTCCTCACCCATTGCTTATTGCTTTTCGTAACCTTCGCAGGGGACTTACTTGATTCGGTTAAATTGTGGAATTACTACAGGAATACAATATGTTTGTTTCACGTGAAACATAATGTGCCGACAAGATTATCCAAGAATCAAATAGTGACAAAATTTTATAAAAAATTAAGTGGTGAATAACTATCAGATGTGATAAACTATGTTTAATGCGTTATTTGCGAAATAGTTATTATTCTGATAACAGTAAATGAGGTTAGGTTTAAAAGTATTTTGCCCCTGATATCATCAAATGATGCTGTGATATAAATTTCTGGAGGTATGACGAAAAATGGAAAATGAGGAAAAAAACCAGACAGAACAGTCAGACAAAAGCAGGTCTGTGTGGAGGGAGTTGTGGGACTATGCAAAGATTATCATTGCAGTCTTTGTTATAGCGTTTCTGTTGGGACACTTTGTATATATTAATGCACGAGTGCCGTCAGGTTCTATGGAAGAAACAATTATGACAGGTGACAGAGTATTTGGAAATCGTCTGGCATATATAAAAGATGATCCGGAGAGATTTGATATTGTAATATTTAAATATCCGGATGATCCATCTCAGCTTTTTGTAAAACGAGTAATTGGTCTTCCGGGAGAAACAGTAAACATTGTAGATGGAAAAGTGTATATCAATGATTCCGAAGAACCGCTGGATGACAGCTTTTGTCCGGAAACACCGGAAGGAAGCTTTGGACCGTATACAGTTCCGGAGGGATGTTATTTCATGTTAGGAGATAACAGAAACCACAGTATGGATTCCAGATACTGGCAAAATCCGTTTGTAGAGGAAGATGCAATAGAGGCAGAAGTAGCAGTTCGTTACTGGCCGTTAAATAAGATAGGAACTGTAAAATAATCGTGACGGTTCCATATTTTCAAAAGTCAAGCGGATAAAATCATCCGCTTCGCTACGCAGCTCTACACCGAATAACTGCTTCGCAGTTTGGAAATTTTATAAAAGACTGTTAAAATCAGGAAAATCACATATTAGTGTCCTGATTTTGACAGTCTTTTGTTGTCTGTGGATTTTTCAAATGTTATACTGTAAGACAGGAGGAAAATGAAGAAAATGGAATGCTGGATAGTTATAACAATTCCGTAAAATGTAAAAAGAGAAAGGAAGACGAATATGAAAAGATGGAAAAAGTTTATAGCAATGGGACTGGCGGTATCTATGACAGTTCCGTCCTGTATACCGCAGACATTGTGGGCTTCAGAGTTTTCGGCAGGAAGTGTTGAATCAGTAGCAGATGTTTTTGAAGATGGTGCCGGATATGAGACAGGAAATGAGTCAGGAAATAAAATATCTGATGAGAATAACAGTGGAGATGAGTTTGGAACAGGAGAGTTAAAAGATCAGGAACCGGAACAGTCGGAGACAGAAGATTCAGTAAATGCCGGACAGAGCGCAGAAGGTTATAATATTCTGCTTTACAGTGATGGTAAACTGGAAAAAACATATGTGATACCCTATGCAGATGCGGATATTGCTAAAGTACCGGAAGCACTGAGGGGAAAGACAGGTTACGTTTTTAAAGAGTGGAATACGAAAGAAGATGGAACCGGTGAAACCTATAAACCGGGAGACTCTATTAAGAAACTTCTTGAAACAGCAGATATGGCAAAGCAGGCTCAGGAAACCAGTGAGAGGACAGAAGCCGGAGAAGAAATAAAACCAGAAAAAGATGTGATGCAGGAAGAAAATGATGTGGCACAGACGGACAGCGCATCATGGGAAGAAAAGACTGATAAGGCAGAAATGCAGATATCAGACACAGAAAATGATGGAACAAGTCCGGATATATCTACAGATAAGGCTATTGCAGCAGGAGATACAACAGCAATAACCCTGTATGCAATCTGGGAGAAAGCATCCGAATATAAAATCACATATAAACTTAATAAAGGAAAAAATAATACTGCTAATCCCAAAACTTATACTTCAGAAGATGAGATTAAATTTAAAAAGCCGACGCGTTCCGGATATCATTTTGTGGGATGGTATACAGACAGTAAGTATAAAAATCAGATAAGCGTGATTGAAAAGGGTTCAGAAGGTTCCCTTACTTTATATGCAAAATGGACAAAGGAAATCAGTCCTTCGGCGAAAGCTGCATCACTGGATTATTTAAAAGGAACAAAGGCGAATACCATCACTGTATCCGCAACTGTTTCAAATTATGTGAAAAGTTCGGATGGTTATTACTATCTGGTGTATGTAGATTCTAATTCCGGTAAAGTGAAAAAAACGGTGGGTAAAGTAAAGAAGCCGGAGAAGGCAAAAGGGAAGATCACATTTAAGCTGAACATTTCCGGACATCCGGAATATGCACAGGGAAAATTTGCCATAGGGATAAAAAAATCTAAATCTGCGTATAGTGTGATCAGTCCGAAAAGCTATGTCAGCAATCCGGAGAAACTCAGTACAAATACAGCAGCATATTTTGTTCCGGGGACCAAAAAAGGAATTCAGGCTACAGATATCAACGAGCTGACAGATACAAAATCCAAAACAGTATTTTTTAACTTATATATTTCAGACCTGATGCGAAAAGACAGTGGTGTGGAAACATATAAATATAATGGGAAAACATATCATTTTAATGGTCTGTACGGATATGTATATCTTGTTCAGCAATGTAATGCAAAGGGAATCCAGGTGACTGCACAGATCAGTATTGACAGGAATGCCAGTACGCAGAGCTTTATTACGGGAAACAGTCCTTATGCAGAAACAGCTTATTATGGATGGAACACAGATAACAGCACAACTAGACAGACTATGGAAGCAATGTTTGCATATCTGGGAGAGAAGTTTGGAAAAAATAACTGTTATATAAGTAACTGGATCCTGGGAAATGAAGTAAACAGTGCAAGCGGATATTATTATGTAGGGAATGTCAGTTTTTCAAAATTTATCTCCATGTACAGTGAAGCCTTTCGCTGCCTTTACAATGCAGTGAAAAGCAGCCGGGGAAGTTCCAAAGTATTTATCTGTCTGGATAATTGCTGGAATCAGAAAAATGCCTTTACTATTTGCTATAGTGCAAGATCAACTCTGGAAAGCTTTGCGGCGAAGATTTCTGATATGCAGAAAGATGTGAACTGGAATCTGGCATATCATGCATATAATCAGCCGCTTTCAGATTCACAGTTCTGGTCAGGTGCAAATGCATCCATGTTTACCAGTGATGCGAACACCACCACGTTTATCACTATGCGTAATATCCAGACACTTACAGATTATGTGAAAAACAGATTTGGTTCCAATACAAGGATCATTCTTTCGGAACAGGGATTTTCTTCCACTTATGGAGGACAGGCAAATCAGGCGGCAGCAATTGCACTGGCCTATTATAAGGCTGCCTGCAATCCAATGATTGATGCATTTATTATAAGAAGCTATGAAGATGAAGCCCATGAGGTGGCTCAGGGACTGGCAATGGGATTGAAGGATGCCAATGGGAAAAAGAAAACATCGTATAATGTCTTTAAAAATATGGATAGTTCCAATTCCCTGAAATATACAGAAAAGGTACTAAAAAGTCAGGTTGGAAACTGGAAATCACTGATTCCGGGATATAGTACCGGAAAAATTTCCTCCATGTATCGAAAGTGATATAACTGACAGACAGGACTGATTTTAAAAATTGCTGTCATATTAAAAATGTATAAAATTGTCACAAATTAAACACATTTTTCCCACACAAAGAACACAAATCATTCCTATACTTAAAAGCATCAAAAGGAAACAGAGATAAATAAATGACATAGATAAATGACATAGATTCATGGAGGGACTTTATTATGATGAACAAAGATAACAGAAATGATAAAATCAGAAAGATTGCAAAGAAAGGTCTTACACTCAGCTTATGTGCAGTACTTGCAGGAGGACTTGCAGCAGGAAGTTTTGAGGGAGTAAATAAACTTGCAGGATGGAGCGGAGCCACAACAGTGGAAGCTGCTTCAAATAAGGACGAGACAACATTGACATATGCAAAATCCGAGAAGAAGGATGCAGATGCCAGTGATTCCAAATCAGATACCGGAAAAGATACAGGCAGCACAGCAAAAGGAAACCTTGATGTGTCTGAAATCGCATCAGAAGCACTTCCATCTATTGTATCTATTACAACCAAGTCAGTTCAGGAGGTACAGAATTACTTCGGAATGTATGGAATGTATGGATATGCACCACAGCAGCAGGAACAGGAAGTAGAGGGCAGTGGTTCCGGTATTATTGTTGGTAAGAATGATGATGAACTTCTGATTGCTACAAATTATCATGTAGTAGAAGGTGCGGATACATTGTCAGTTGCATTTACAGATGGAAATGCAGTGGAGGCATCCGTAAAGGGATTTGATGAAGAGAGAGATCTTGCAGTTGTATCTGTATCTCTGGATGATGTTAAAGATGATACAATGGATGCCATTTCAATTGCGAAGATTGGCAGTTCTGATGATCTGAAGGTAGGTGAGCAGGTAATTGCAATCGGTAATGCTCTTGGATATGGACAGTCTGTTACAACCGGTATCGTAAGTGCCAAGAACCGCAGAATGGATTCTGACAATAACACAGTAACAGATGGAAGTGATGACAGCAGTGACGGTGTAAACCTGATCCAGACAGATGCGGCTATCAACCCTGGTAACAGTGGCGGTGCTCTTCTGAATATGGAAGGTGAGGTTGTTGGTATCAACTCTGCAAAACTTGCTTCTACTGAAGTAGAAGGTATGGGTTATGCAATTGCAATCTCAGACGTGACTGACATTCTTCAGAATCTGATGAATGAGACATCAAGAGATAAACTGGATGATTCTGAACATGGTGTACTTGGAATCGAAGGTTCTTCTGTAAGTTCTGAGGCAGTTCAGATGTATGGCATTCCGGCAGGAGTTTTTGTAAAAAAAGTAACAGAAGGTGGAGCTGCTGATAAAGCAGGTCTGAAAGCAAACAGCGTTATTACTGAATTTAATGGAAAAACTGTTTCAAGTATTGATCAGCTGAGCGAATATCTTTCCTATTATGAACCAGATGAAGAGGTAGAGCTGACTGTGCAGGTTCCTCATGGAACAAGTTATAAAGAAGAGACTGTTAAAGTAACTCTGGATGAGAATACAGATGCTGATGACAGTGATGATAACGATAAAGACAGTAAGAAATCTAAAAAGGATTCTAAGAAATCCTCAAAAGATGCTGATGAAGATGTAGACGAAGATACAGACAGTGAGGATAGTATGGACTCCGATGATACAGAGGAAAGTGAGAATCCATTTATCCAGTACTTTGAGAATCAGGGATTTTTCAGATAATACCGGCAGAAAATAAAATTATATGATATCCGGATATAAAATCTGTGATAGTGTGTAGTGATGCGGATGATTTCATCTGCCTGATATCAGCACTTTCATATGTGAGAGAATTACATGTGAAAGTGCTTTATTATGCTATGGGAAACCATTCCATAATATTCTTATAGCATAATAAAGCCCTCCGGGCAAGGATCACACTGCGGCGGGTTGATTATATTATAGTGGTATGTGAACAGTAACAAAGATTCTAAGGTGCTTTTGTGAAAGAGCACTTGAGAACAGCTATATGGCGTGATATAATAATATCATTGCGAAAACGCAGGTTTAACAGTGTAGATGGGGATAAAGAGGAGAAAAATATGACAGTAAAAGAATGTTATGAACAGATGGGTGCAGATTATGAAGGTGTACTTGGAAGACTGAGAAGTGAGGTTCTTATTAAGAAATTTGCAAAGAAATTTCTGGATGATGGAAGTTTCCGGAGTCTGAAGGATAATCTGGCACAGAAAAATGGGGAAGAAGCTTTTCGTGCAGCTCATACCTTAAAAGGTGTATGCCAGAACCTTGGATTTGATAATCTGTATAAGGCAAGCTTTGATATTACAGAGAAGCTCAGAGGAAGAGATACTGAAGGCTGTGAAGAACTTCTGGCAAAAGTGGAAGAGCAGTACAATAATACAGTAGATGCGATTCATATGATGGAAGACTGATGAAGGCAGCGATTTTTGATGTAGATGGAACGCTGCTGGATTCTATGTCTGTGTGGGAGGATATTGGAGAACGTTATCTTGCGAGTCAGAATATCACAGCGGAGAAAAATCTCCGGGCTGTTCTGCACACCATGAGTCTGGAGCAGGGAGCCGCCTGGATGAAAGAAAAATATCAGTTGGATAAGTCCATTTCACAGATTATAGAAGAGGTTCTGAAAATTGTAAGTGATTTTTACCGGTTTGAAGCACTGTTGAAACCAGGAGTGAAGAAAACTCTGGAATGGTTTAAAGAGAGAAATATACAGATGACAGTTGCAACATCTGGAAACCGGGAACTGACAGAAGCAGCACTTGCGAGAAACGGGATTCTGGATTATTTTGAGCAGATTTACACCTGTACAGAAACAGGTGCAGGAAAAGATGAACCGTTGATCTACCTGAAGGCAGCAGAATCTATGCAGGCAGAACCGAATGAGACACTTGTATTTGAGGATGCGCTTCACGCAGCGAAAACTGCAAAAAAAGCAGGATTTGTGGTTATTGGTGTCTATGATGAAGAAAACAGGAAGAATATTTCCAAAATGAAAGAAGTCTGCGACTGTTACTGTGACAGGATGGATGCGGCGATTGAGAATATACGTTTGACAATATAAAAAAGAGGTTTCGTTAAACTTTGGGGTAACGAAGCCTCTTTTTTTAGTAAGTTGTTAGTAAATTAGTACCAGCGTGTCATTGGCAGATTATTATTAATTCCTTTGATCATAAGAATCTGGTGAAGATCAATGATTCCGTTATGGAAAGTAGCTGCACATACGGACAGGTAAAGATCCCACACAGGACTATGATATATCTTGAAAGGGAGTTAGCGCCAATGGAAGAATTGTACAAAGACAGAGAAAAAAGTGGTGGAATCTTGTGAAAGGTTGATTATAAAAAACTGGAAGTTTTTGTATAAAAAGTCGTCGTATTAATTGAAATGAACTCTTCAATATACTATAATTGTAATATAAAATTCAAATGTACTCTGAAGAGTATATTTCAAAAGGAAGGGAGGAAACTTCGAGCAAAATTTCTCAGGAGGAATAGAAAATGAAGAGGAAAAGATTTACAGCACTGAAGGTTACACTCACAGCGATGATGCTGACGGCAGCACTTACATCTGGAGCAGGAAGTGCTTATGCGGCTGACCTGTCACAGGAGGGTGGAAGTGAGCCGACAGTTACAATAACACCTTCACCGGAGGTAACACCGGAACTGCCATTACCGACATCAACACCGAAACCAACACCAGTGCCTAAAAATGGACTGTTGAAGGAAGGAAAAGTATATCGCTATTACGTAAATAATAAACCAGTCAGAAATAAATGGAAAAAGATTAATGGTAAATACTACTGGTTTAAATCCAATGGAGTTGCAGCTCATGATGGACATTACAAGATTAAAGGAGTTTTTTATCTGTTTAATAAGAATGCACAGAGAATAATTCCGGGTAAGAAATCAATTGTAAAGGTTAATGGTGTAAAGTATTTTGTTGATGCCAAGGGAAGACCTGTTACAGGATGGAATGAGTTTAATGGTAGAATGTACTATGTGCATAAGAACGGTAAATGTGCAACAAATGAAACTATAGGTGGAATAAGATTTAATAAGAACGGATATGCTTCAAATCTGACACAGGCGAGATGCAAGCTTGCGGCAAGGAACTTTATTGCACGTCACAGTAATGCCAATGCAAGTAATTATGAAAAATTCCGTTCCTGCTTTTATTATATTATGGCCTATACAAACTTTGTAGGATACATGGATCCTACACCTCAGGAGTTTAAGACAAAAGATTGGGTTTATAAATATTCCCTTCAGATGTTCCAGAACGGTCTTACAGGAAACTGTTATGGAATTGCCAGCAGTGTGGCTGCAATCGCGAAGGAACTGGGATATGAACCCTATGTTATTACAATTCCGGATGGACACAGCTTTGTTATGATTAACGGGCTCTATTATGATAATATGTACGGAACGTTGTTTGGCGCAGCTACACGTCCTGCATATACAATAGAACATAAAATTAAATTTTAAGAAAAGGAGTATGGAGAATGAAGAAAACAAAGAGATTCCTTGCAGTTGTGCTTTGTATGCTTCTTATGCTGACACCGTTGGCTGTTGTAGCAGAAACAGTGACAGTACAGGCAGCAGGACCGCAGACTGTTAAGGTAAAACTGGACAAAAAGACAGGAAAGAGATATGGATATGATGAGAATAACCAGAAGGTTACTCAGCAGTGGGGAGTAACAGCAAAGGGTTTCCGTTATTATTTCGGAAAAAACGGAGCTGCTTATCAGGCGGATCAGGATATGGTTGGTAAGTATGGTATTCTGATGAAGAAGATTAATGGTAAGTACTATGGGTTTGATGTAAGTGGTCACACAGTAAAGGGAATACGTGTAGGAAGTGTCAGCATGTATGAGATTCCGAAGCTGTATTACTTTAATCCAAAAACAGGAGCTGTAGATAAAAAGAAGACGTCTTTATACAGAAAATATGCGGCAACATCTACTCTGGCAAAACAGAACAATGCGTCAAAGATTAAGAAGGTTCTGGGAAAATATAAAAAATGTACGATAAGTAAGGGCAATACCTGTATGCTTGATGGAAACGGCAAGGATGTCACCTACACATACGATTATGTACAGTTAAATGTTGTGCGTCCTACAGGAAAAGGAAGCAGCGCAGAAGTTGTTGCGAGTATCACGGTAAGACGATAATTATCCAGGTTAATCGGTTGCTTCGGCTGTGAAAAATTATAAAGCAGCTGAAGCAATTTGTAGATAGTAAGTTAACAAAAAAGAAAGGAACAGAGTTATGAACAGGAAAAAAATCACAGCATTATTACTTAGCTCAGTAATGGCATTTACACCTGCCATGCCGGCTATGGCAGAACAGTCAACGATCATTGATTATGTGGATGGAACAACTGATAGTACAGTTGAGACACCAGATGTAACTCCGACACCACTTCCGGAGAAGAAGGAAGGATGGGAAACTGTTGATGGAGTTAAATATTACTATGTAAATGGTGAGAAGATTACAAATAAGGTAAAGAAGATTGGTAAATACACTTATTGTTTTGATAAAACCGGAAAACTTGTGACTAATAAACCGTATTATAAGGTTAATGCAAAGACCTATTATAAGATTAAAAAGAATGGACAGGCAACAAAGCTGTCAGCAGTAGAAACTATGGCTGCAGTCCGACTTCAGAAGTGTAAAGGAAATCTGAAGAAGGCATTCAACTGGTCTGTTTCTCTGCAGTATGCAGGCAATGTAAAGGTTTCTAAAAAAACACCTACAGAATATGGTTTATATGGATTTAAAACAGGCAGTGGCGATTGTTATGTAATGGCAGCTACTTTCTACTGGATGGCTAAAGTCGCAGGATATGATGCTCATTATGTAAAAGGATATTTCCAGAAATCCGGTGGTAAGAAGGGAGCACATGCGTGGGTTGAAATAGATCAGAAGGTGAATGGTAAAAAGAAAACTTATGTGTATGATCCGAATTTCCAGAAGGAATACAAACTGAATGGTTATAAACTTACATATGGTGCGAAACGTACTCTGAAATATGTAAATTATAAGAGAGTTAACTAAGCATTGAAATGTTTTTGACTTTGGTTACGAGCAAGTAACGAAGTGAATGATTTTATCTGTTTAACAGTAAGGCAAACAAGAACTATAAAGAATGACCAGAAAGGATTTAAAGACAATGAAGAAAAAAGTTGTAACAGCATTTATGATGGCTGCACTTGGAAGCAGTCTTGTATTCAGTCAGGCAGTGATGGCAACAGATACTACAGCAAAAACAGAGACTTCAGAAGATGCGGATAAGGATTCCACAGAATCTGAAGATAAAGATGTAGCAGAAGATGCAGATAAAGCTGATGAAGAGAAAGAAGATTTAAAGACAATTGGTGAGAAACCGGAAGAGGACACAGAGGGTGTTTTTTCTGTAAAACTGAAAAATCTTACAGGTAAAGTTATCACAGGTGTTACTGTTAAGAATGAAAAAGACGAAGAATATCCGGATAATTTCCTGAAAGAAGAAGATAAGTTCGAAGCAGATGAGGAAAGAGTTCTCTGGTTTGATCCGAGTGCTAAAGATAAAGCAGATGAGGAAAACAAGGATTCTTCAAATGATACAAAAGAGACCACAGATACTGAAGAAACAAAAACAGAAGATGCCAAAACAGATGAAAAAGCAGAAGGCGAAGATAAGGATGATGCTGAGAAGGAAATCCCGAAATATAACATTCAGTTAACTTTCGAGGATGGAACAACCGCTGAGATCCATACTTTCCCATTTGGCGATACAGAGGAAGCAGAACTTAAGTTGGAAGGTGAAGTAGCATATCTGGTATTTGACAGTATCAGCCAGAAGAAAGAATACAATACTCTGGAAACAGAGAAAGCATTAGCTCCGAAGCCAACTGAGGCAGCTGCACAGGCAGCTTCTGAAACAACTCAGAGTTATGATAACAGTAGTGATTACAGCAATGACTATGATTACAACAATGACTATGATTATAGTAATGACTATGATTACAGTAATGATTATGATTATGGTAATGATGATTCCGGTGATTATGATGGTTCTGATGATGGTGGTTCCGATGACGGTGGAGACGGATGTCTGGATGATGGGTTATTAAATTAATCAGATTCAGTAGTTGTAAAGGGAAAATGCATTAAAAAGTATAATAAAACAGGGCACTGCATTATCTGAGGGAATAACATAGTGCAGTGCCCTTATTATAAGTACAACTGAAGAATTGTACATATTTAGGGAGAAAGATCATGTCATTAGTTTCAAACTTGTTTTTACTGTTTGTGGCGGTGAGTGTGCTTGTTTATTATATTGTGCCGCACAAATTTCAGTGGCTGGTTTTGTTATGTTTCAGCTATATATATTATCTGGCAGGTGGCGTCCGTTACGTGGGCTTTATCCTGTTTTCCACATTGGTTACCTGGGGGATTGCACTTGCAGTTGAAAAGGCAGAGGCAGGTGGAAGTCACAAAAGTGCAAGAAATTTTCTGGTGCTTGGATTAATATTGAATTTTGGTATGCTTGGAGTGATAAAGTATACAAATTTTATGATTGAGAACCTCAATGCTTTGTTTCATATGAATTTAAGAGGAATGGAAATCCTGCTTCCATTGGGAATATCGTTTTACACTTTCCAATCCTCCGGATATCTTCTGGATGTGTACTGGAAGAGATGTGATGCGGAGAGGAATCCTGTAAAATATGCATTGTTTGTTTCTTTCTTTCCACAGATTCTGCAGGGACCAATCGGAAGATACAGTCGTTTGGCACATCAGCTTTATGAACCTCATAAATTCGAAGGTAAGAATATTACCAGAGGCTTTGAGCGCATTCTCTGGGGATTTTTTAAGAAGATGATCCTGGCGGACTGGGCAGCAGTGTTTGTAGATGCGATTTTCGACAATCCGGATCAGTACAGCGGACTGGCAATCTTTGGCGTATTATTTTACACAGTTCAGCTATATGCAGATTTTTCCGGTGGTATGGATGTGGTAATTGGTATTGCGTCTATGTTTGGAATTGAGCTGGATGAGAACTTCAAGCGTCCGTTCTTCTCCATTTCCATTACAGATTTCTGGCACCGCTGGCACATTACTCTTGGTACCTGGATGAAGGATTATGTGTTCTATCCTGTGACATTATCCAAGTGGATGGGAAAATTTGGCAAATGGGGCAAGAAGGTATTTGGCAAAAAGACCGGACGTACATTACCAATCTGTCTGGCGAATCTGATCGTATTCTTCGTTGTTGGTGTATGGCATGGTGCTGCCTGGAAGTACATTGTATACGGTATGTACAATGGTATTATCATTGCTTTCAGCGGACTTATGGCAGAGCATTACAGAAACTGGAAAAAGAAATTCAACATCACTGGAAAAGAGAACTGGTATCATGTATTTATGATCATCCGTACTTTTATCCTTGTAAATATCAGCTGGTTTTTTGACAGAGCGGACACAGTAGGACAGGCTTTTCATATGATGAAGCTTTCTGTCACAAAGTTTGCACCGTCACAGTTACTGCTGATCCCGGCCGGTAAAGAAGGAACTGCTTTTACCCCTTATGCGCTGGCAATCCTGGCAGCAGGCTGCATCATTCTGTTTATTGTAAGTGTCCTTCAGGAACGTGGCATGAAGATAAGAGAATCACTTGCAGGACTGAGTCTGCCAATTACTGTAGCAATTTATTTTTGTCTGCTGGCATCCATCGGATTCTTTGGATCAACAGCAGTAGCGAGAGGATTTATTTATGCACAATTTTAAGAAAGTTTTAAAAACGTTCCTGGTATTGGTCGTGTGTGTGGCTCTTCTGGCAGCACTTGACCTGGCACTTTATCCATGTACATTTATGAGAAATGATGTGCATGCAGTTGTGACACAGCAGTTTGATGACATTATCGTGGGAACTTCCCATGGAAAGATGGATATTGATCCGGAGGTGATGCAGGAAGTTACCGGACGCAGTGGACATAATCTTTGCGTTGGCGGCGAGTATGGAATCGATGCGTATTATCTGACTAAACTGATCAAAGAGAAACAGAATCCGAAGAGAATTATCTATGAGGTTGACCCGGGATATTTTGTATCTGAAAAGGAAGAAGGAAATAACTACCTGCTTTTTTATCATGAGTTTCCATTTTCAAAAGCAAAGGTAGAATATTTCTGGAATTCTATTGCAAAATGTAATTTCCGTACTGTGCTTTTCCCATGGTATGAATATTCTCTCAGCTATGAATTGCCGAAAATCAAAGATACATTTACTCAGAAAGTAACGGGTGATTATGACGTATCTCATCTGAAGAGTGATTCTCAGGAATATCATGAAAGTGGATTTATTGAGAGATATCCGGTGGATGTGACAAAGCTTAAGAAATCAGAACCTAAGCTCTATGAAGAGGGTAAGGTAAACGAAGAGAACATGGAATATCTGAAGAAGCTGATCACATTCTGCAAGGAAAATGATATAGAGTTTGTTGCAGTAACTACGCCAATTCCAATAAATACTCTGAAGGATTACAGTGACAGTTATAATGCAGCATGGAAATATTTCGGGCAGTTCTTTGAAGAACAGGGCGTAGAGTATCTTAACTTTAATACGCAGTATTTTAAGGCATTTACACATGACCTGAAAGCATATACAGATTATGACGGACATATGAATGGGGATGCTGCAAAAGAATACTCTGAAGTGCTGGCACAGGTGTTGGAGAGTGCCGGACAGAGGAAGTAATTTCAAGGCTGCAAAAAGACAGTAATAAATCAATATAAAAACCTTGTGAAGTACAGAGGGGAGGAATTACATATGAAGACAAGTATTCTGGAGTATCTTGAAGAATCCGCACGGAAATATCCGGATAAGACAGCTTTTGCAGATGAACATACATCCTGCACATTTAAAGAACTGGAGCAGACTGCACGCAGAACAGGAACTGCACTTGCGAAACATTTCACACCGAGAAATCCGGTACATGTATTTATGGAGAAGAGTGTAGAGACAATAGGAGTTTTCATGGGCGCTGTTTATGCAGGATGCTTTTATGTACTGATGGATACAAAACAGCCGGCGAGCAGACTTCAGCAGATCCTTGGAATTCTGGACAGTGATGTGATCGTTACATCTGAGAAATATCTGAAGGATCTGGAGAAACTGGAGTTCAAAGGAAAGGTTCTGATGGCTCCGGATCTTGCTGCTGAGCAGGAGAATGAAGCTGTGCTGAATGAGATCAGAGAACAGGCATTGGATGTGGATCCGCTGTATGGAATTTTTACTTCCGGGTCAACAGGAGTTCCCAAGGGAGTTGTGGTAGGTCATCGTTCAGTGCTTGATTTTATTGATTGTTTTACAGAGCTTTTTGATATTACAGATAAAGATGTGATGGGAAATCAGGCACCCTGGGATTTTGATGTATCTGTTAAAGATATTTATTCCGGACTGAAGACAGGAGCAACTGTCCAGATTATTCCGAAGCAGCTATTCTCTTTCCCGATGAAGTTGATTGACTATCTGATTGAGAGGGAAGTGACCACGCTGGTGTGGGCGGTATCTGCGCTGTGTATTATCTCAACTTTGAACGGATTTGAATATAAAGTTCCGGATAAGATTAAGAAGATTCTTTTCTCAGGAGAGGCTATGCCTGTGAAACATCTGAATATCTGGAGAAAATATCTGCCGGATGTTATGTATGTAAATATTTATGGACCAACTGAGATCACATGTAATTGTACGTATTATATTGTAGACAGGGAGTTCCAGCCTGGAGATGTACTTCCTATGGGCAAGGCATTTCCAAATGAAAAAGTATTCCTTCTGGATGAAGAAGACAAGCTGATCACAGAGAAAAACAAAAATGGTGAACTCTGCGTAACAGGAAGTGCACTTGCACTGGGATATTACAAAAACAGAGAACAGACTGCGAAGGTTTTTATTCAGAATCCACTGAATGACAGATATCTGGAGCCAATGTATAGAACCGGTGATCTTGCTTATTATAATGAACGTGGTGAGTTGTGCTTTGCAACACGTAAGGATTTCCAGATTAAGCATATGGGACATCGTATTGAGCTTGGAGAAATCGAGGCTGCTATGGATAAGGTTCCGGAGATTGTGAGAAGCTGCTGTATTTTTGATACAGTTAAAAGCAAAATCGTAGCTTTTTATGAAGGAGATATTGAGAGAAGACCGCTGGCAAAAGCGTTGGGGCAGTATGTACCTGCTTTTATGGTTCCGAATGTATTCCGCCAGGTGGAGAGCATGCCTCTTACAAAGAATGGAAAGATTGACAGAAAAGCTCTTACAGCTATGTATCAGGAGGAAAAGAAATGAGTTCCTATGGATTTATAAAAGAACTGATCGAGAAAGAACATACTCCAACTCCAGCTTATGTTTTTGACCTGGATAAGATGAAAGAATTTGTAAAAAAAGTGCAGAGCTGTCTTGGAGAGAGCGCACAGTTATGTTATGCTATGAAAGCAAACCCTTTTCTTACAGGACCCATGATGGATGTGGTTCCTACATTTGAAGTGTGCTCACCGGGTGAATTTCGAATTTGTGAGCGTGTTGGTGTGCCGATGGAGAGAATTGTTCTTTCGGGTGTGTATAAGAACCCTGAAGATATGGAATATGTACTTTCTACATATGGAGGAAAGGGAGTGTATACTGTAGAGTCTTTGCAGCATTTACAGATTCTGAATGATACTGCAGTGAGACTTGGCATGAAGATTACGGTGTTGATCCGCGTGACAAGCGGAAATCAGTTTGGCGTAGATGAAGCAGATATCAGGAAAATCATTTCTGACAGAACAGATTATCCGGGGGTTGAGATAGAGGGACTTCAGTTCTATTCCGGAACTCAGAAGAAAGATCTCAGTCAGATGAAAACAGAGCTGGAGCATCTGGATGAATTTATCGGGGAGCTGAAATCTGAGAGTGGATTTGAAGCACAGGTGCTTGAGTATGGTCCGGGATTTTTTGTCCCATATTTTAAGAAGGATAAGAGCGAGGACGTGGAGAATATTCTGAGTGAGTTCAGAGCACTTCTGGAAAGTCTTAATTTCAGGGGTAAGGTTGTTCTTGAGATGGGAAGATTTCTGGCAGCAGCCTGTGGATATTATGTGACATCAATCGTGGATATGAAGGTGAATAAAGAACAGCCGTATGTGATCATGGACGGTGGTATCAATCATCTGAATTATTATGGACAGGCGATGGCAATGAAACAGCCGTACTGTACACAGCTTGATACAGAAGGAAATGAGAAGACAGGGGGAGAAGATGAATCCTGGAATCTTTGCGGTGCACTCTGCACGGTCAGCGATGTGGTCGTAAAGCGATTTCCACTTCACAAACCGCAGCTTCATGATATACTGGTATTTGAACGGGTAGGTGCTTATTCCGTTACAGAAGGAATCTATTTATTCCTGAGCCGTCCTCTTCCGAGAATCTATTTCTGGACAGAGGGAGAGGGACTGCGCATGGTGCGGGATGGTGTACATACAGATCTTTTAAATTCAGAGAAATAAAAGACCATGGCAATACCGAAAAATAATGGAATTGCTGAAAAAACAAAAAATAAGGAGATATGAAAAAATGGAAGAATTAATTGAATTACTGGAAGAAATCCAGCCGGATGCAGACTTTGAAAACTGTGATACTTTGATTGACGATGGAATCCTTGATTCCTTTGCAATCCTGTCTATTGTAAGTGAACTGCAGGATACTTATGACATTACTATCACTCCGGCAGATATTATTCCGGAGAATTTTAACTCTGCAAAAGCACTGTGGGATATGGTGTGCAGACTGAAAGATTGATTTATTTATTTATACAAAGCAGACAGGGATTATAGTAGTTCTCATAAAATCAGTTAAAAGGGGGACGCAAAGCCCAATAATTCCTATCGGCTCGGTTTCGGACCTTAAGAAAAGCTAAGCCCCGCAAGATCAGCTAAAAGCATTCGCAGATAACTCAAACTCGCTGCGCTCAGACAGTGAGTGATCTGCGAATAACGCTGATCTTGCGGGGCTAAGATTTTCTAAAGATCCTGCAAATGTCGCTCGATAGGAATTATTGGGCTTTGCTGGCAGTTGGCTGTGACTGGGCGGCTGAGGGAGAAGAGGAATGGTGATCTGTTAGTTTTGTGGAATAGAAAAGTTTCTTATATAGTATGAAGGGGACGGAAAAGCTGGGGCGTTGTGTATATATGGTATGTGAGTGCTGTGTGCAGGGCGGGGGAGGATGAAGGTGGAGGGATAGAATCCAGGTGTCGGATGGGATGAATGTCTGATGTGGACTGGATGAATCCAGGAGTATGTTTAAAAAATCATTTCCACAATGTGTACGCCCCACTTTGCGGTATATTTTGCCCGAATTCGGTTGCCGTAGTAAGGCGGAAATAAAAAAGTTTGTCAAATTATGAAATTAACTGTTGACATTGTGGTTTTTCGGTGTTATATTAGATGAGCTGTCGGAAATAATTGTTTATTATATAAAAACAATTCAGATAGATTTCTGAAAGAAAAAAGAAATTTAAAAAAGTGCTTGACAACTTGAAACAAACGTGTTAAAGTAATCGAGTCGCTTGAACAGAGCCGACAATCACAGATCAGAAGAACAGTTCCGAAATCCGG
>NZ_JAJDMJ010000051.1:0-27608 GCF_020593585.1 Blautia sp. DFI.6.71 | reverse complement strand
TTTCGGATCAGCGAAAAACTCCACAATGGCAAACAGGGCTTTGCCCTAACAAAAAATGGCGCACTTTCTACAGTTACTTTTCTATAGAAAGAACGCCTTTGTTCATGTAGGCAATTATAGCAACATGACTATTTTTTGTCAACTGCTTATTTTTATAAATAAATCACCGGCTCTTTCCATGTTACTGTGCGCTCCGCTTTCAATAACACGCTTTGCTGCTTACTTATAATCGCTATTTTGAGAATACCGCATCATTTCTCGAAAGAAGATATACGCAGTACTGATTCATACTGATTCCCTCCCTCTGAGAATGTTCTGCCAGTAGTCTATGCAGGCTTCTTGGAATTCTCAGTTTAAACTGTCCGGAATAATCTTCAAGACTATCCGGCTCATGGATTTCTACCCCTTCTTCTAATGCAGCTTCAAGCCATGCTTTTTTTGCATCCAGGGCATTTGAAATTGCACTTTCCACTGTTTCTCCGCAGGTAATGCAACCAGGGAGATCCGGATACGAAACTACGAATCCTCCTTCGGTTTTATCTTCTACAACTTCCATGCGATAGGACATTGACATATAATCATTCAGCGTCTTCATGATTCTTCGCCTCACTTTCTACTATTTCCCTTACCATTTCTACATATACTTTCTTTATCGGCTCATGTTTTGGTATTGTAATAGGCATACATCCAGACTTTCTAAATGTATAATGACTGCTTCCACTTCTCGGAGCATTCATTTCATATCCATAACTTTCCAATACTTTTCGCAATTCATCAAACCGAAGATCTTTTGATAAATTACATATACGTGTTATCAGTTTATCCCATTTTGACATTCTTATATCTCCTATTTATATTATATGTGGTATCGTATATGGTGTCAATCAATTTTTCTATGCCAAATTTGAAAAGGTTTCCGTATTCTCCGAAAGAAAAATACGCAAAATACAAATTCAAAAATACTGTCTTTTGTACTTAATCATAAAGGGAAATGGATGAGCCGAATGGTTCAAAAATTATTTTAGATATGTAGATATGCAAATTTAGTGTAGCAAATGTATTATTTTCTGTGGATAATAGCAATATGTTCCGACTCAAATTATAAGCGGTTTTGCTTAGAAAATCAATAATCTTATTGTTAAAAAAACATCTACCATACTCTCATAGATAACAATGACAAAATATAAAATGGAAGTATATATAGTAACCTTTGCAGCCGGTTCTTTGCTGTATATATTATAATACTCTGAATCGGCATCCATATCCAAAGGAGAATACTAAATAATTCAAATTTATACGCTATCCAATAACAGAGCATCGGGAGTAACAACAAGAACATTCCAATAACTGACTTGCATTGTAATTTTTCTTTTAAAGAATATCTGAGCGGAAATCCTTTTTTAACTAAACGTAATTCATTTTGCACATTATAGCTGACAACATTCTGTCCTAATATCAATATAGAAAACAATAATACATACTCAATATATTTTCCCTCTATCTGCGATAATAACATTGTAATTAAAACAATCGCAAAATACTGATACATAATCTGTTTCTTTCTTCTAATAACACTAACCACCTCATAAACCATCAAAAAACGGTAGCGGTTGCCATAATATTTCTTCATCAGTCCCTTCATTTCTCTCTGATTATTTTGGAAAAACACTTCATCCTGTGTTTGCAAGACTGTATCATATTCCCTATTCAAAAAACCATATAACATCTGATTATATTGTTGAAAGAACGGGATAATTGCTTGATAGCTAAAATAAGGATATAAAATGAAATATAATCCGTAAATGATCAATAGTACACTGGCAACAAATACACTTCTATTAAAAAAGCAAATCATTACTACTGCTAACATACATATATTCGTAATATCCCGATATTTATATTGCGTCGATAAAACCGTATGCATATTGACGATTGGGTTACAGATCATAACCACAATAAACTGTCTCAAAACTATTCCCTCCATTGGGAAAGCCCAAAATAAAATCAACGCAACACACAACGTCAGTACCGTGCTTTTTCCTATCTTCTTCACTCGCCAAATATATGTTTTTTCTATTTTCCAAATATAAGTTTCAGGAGAAATACGCATTCTTGGTATTGTTCCAAACAAATTCATAAACAAGAAGCAGAGAATACCATACGGTATAAAAACAGCAATATCCATTCCATGGGTTGTCTGAATCATAGATTGTAATATAAGAATACATGGCACAATAGCAATCAGTATAAGATAAGCACCTATATTTCGTTTAATCATTCTAACTGCAAATTTGAATCTCTGTTTCAAAAGCAACTGATACATACTTTATTCCCCTTCAGATAAAATCTTTGCGATTTTCTCTCTATCAACTTCCTCCGTATTGATTTCTCTAATTTGTCCGTTATGTAACAAAAGACACTTGTCACAAACATTTTGTAAACACTCTATATCATGGCTTGAAATAATGTAAATTCCTTTTTCTTTCTTGTGAAACTCTACTATTACATTTTCTAAAAGTTTCATTTAGACAGGATCAAGCCCTGAGAATGGTTCATCAAAAATAGTAATTTTTTCTTCTTGTATCATTGCACAAGCATTATTTAGTCGTTGCATTGTACCTTTTGAAAGTTCTGACGGAGAATAGTTCTCATACTTTTTTAATCCCAACCCATCTAAAATCCTCTCGATTTTATCAAATGCCTCTTGCTTTTTTATCTTTCTACTCGAAGCAATTAAAAGAAGATTTTCATATATTGTCAGCTCATTAAAAAACTTGGTTGATCCATTGCATAGGCAACCGGCATATCAAGATAATCAACCTTGTTCATTTTTTCTCCGTCGATAGAAATTACTCCCGTATAATTTTTATCATAATTCGAAAGTATATTCAAAAGGGTAGTCTTTCCAGCTCCATTTCTTCCAACAAGTCCATAAATACAAGTATTTTCAAATGTATAGTTTAAGTTCGAAAAAACGACTGTTTCACCATATTTTTTAGTTAAATTTGAAATCTGAATCATAAAATTTCTTTTCCTCTCAAATCCATTTTCGTCAATCCGACTACTAACAATCCCATAAAGACTGCCGTGTTCACAAATAAAAGTACAACAACACTTTTTACCACTCCGAAAGTAAAAAGTATTGAGAAAACTTCTACTGACAATACAATAAAACACATATAATTTGTCAAATACTCTGTTATAATTTCTCCATAATAATTATTCATCTGTAATTTGGCATAGATAAAAGGTTTTAATAAATAACGGATTATAATACAAATAACCGGACAAATAAAAATCCAATTTTTATTCACCAAAGATGTTGCCACACCTTTACTCCATTGTACCGGAATTTCTGTCGGCAGCTTAGAATAAGACAATGTCCCAATAATCAAGCATAGTGCGGTAATCGTTATCCAAGTAAGCATACTTCCCCATATATACAAAAAGCTAACTGAATCCAGTTTGAAAACAGTTTGATTATCTTTCCAATAATCCTGCAACTCTGTTACATATTGTTCTACCTGTAATTTTTCATAACTAATACTTTCTTCACCCAACATTTTTTCGCACATGCGTTTTGCCTTATTCAAATCAGTAATCTGACTATTTAATATTTCATTCTGCCTCTCAAGCGTTTCCTGCAATGTTACTTTTCCAGATATAATGCTTCGTATATCCTCAATAGAAATTCCTAATGTACGCAGATATGCAATCTTCTTTATATTTTCCACATCATTTTCTGAATAATCTCTATAACCATTACTTTCGTTTCTTGAAGGCTCAATGAGTTTTTCCTTTTCATAAAAACGAACATTAGAACGGGATAAACCTGTTCGTTCTTCTACGTCTTTTATTTTCATGTTATGCACTCCTTTCAAGCAACTCTATTTTATCTTAAGAATAAGCTATAAACAAGGTTTACAGTCAAGCATTTATCCAAAATCTCTTCTCTTTTAGTTATAAATCAATTTAGCATTCACAACCTCTCTTGCTCTACTCCAAATATTATTCATTTCTCCTACCCAAGCCACCTGATCAGTTGCTTTAAGTTGTTCGGTAATACCTTCACTCTCTGCCATCTGCTCTACAATCCTTTCAAAGCGTTTCTGTGCCTGTTCTTCTATATCAGCCAAATAATCATTCAACCTTCCACTTGTAAGCAGATTCAGATATACACCTCTACGATATTCTTTGTGACCGTAAAGATTCGGTCTTTCTTCTTCAATCCGTAAAGCATCTGCAAATATTCCTGCATTTCTTCACAGAGGAACTTCGGCATTTTGATCATACGATTACTTTTCTTTGTTTTCGGTGTGGTAATCACATCTTCGCCGTGTAATCGCTGATAGAACTACGCTGGGTTTACTAAGTATTTTTGTTTATTCAAACTAAACTACAATTATTGTAATACCCGAAACACCCGAAAATCATTTCAAAAAACAAAGGTGCTACTTCCTGACGTCTTTTTCCGTCAGACAATAGCACCTTTCTCATATTTTATCTTATTTTTACAGATAGGAATATCCCATCAGTGATTCATCCACTGCTTTCGCAGCTTCTCTGCCTTCACGTATCGCCCATACTACCAGGGACTGGCCTCTGTGCATGTCTCCTGCTGTGAAGACTTTGTCTACGGAGGTCTGATACTGCTCTGGTTTTGTATCTACATTGGTTCTTCCATTGATGGCTACCTTAAATGCGTCTGTTACATATTTCTCACTGCCAAGGAATCCGGCTGCGATAAGGACTACATCTACAGGGATGACTTCTTCGCTTCCTTCTACAGGAACCATCATCATACGTCCTGTCTTTGGATCTTTTTCACTCTTTAATTTTGTGAGTTTTGCCTGGCAGACATTTCCGTTTTTATCTTTGATAAATTCTGTAACAGTAGTCTGGTATACTCGTGGGTCATGTCCGAATACAGCGATAGCTTCTTCCTGGCCATAGTCTGTTTTGAGGACTCTCGGCCACTGCGGCCATGGATTGGATGGTGTTCTTTCCACTGGCGGCTTGGGCATCATCTCTAACTGGATCACAGATTTGGCACCCAGACGGATAGATGTTCCCACACAGTCATTTCCTGTATCACCGCCACCGATGACCAGAACATTTTTTCCTTTGGCAAGTTCATATGGAACTTTGGCAAAATCAGAATCCAACAACGCTTTTGTTACCTGTCCCAGGAAATCTACTGCGAAATAAATTCCTTTTGCATCCCGTCCCGGAACTTTAATGTCTCGTGGATTGGATGCTCCGCAGGCAAGGATAACGCGGTCGAACTGTTTCAGAAGTTCTTCTGCTTTGATGTCCTTTCCTACGTTTACATTTGTAACGAATTTAACTCCCTCTTCTTCCATAAGATGGATTCTTCTGTCAACAACAGCTTTGTCCAGCTTCATGTTAGGAATACCGTAACGGAGAAGTCCGCCTACACGGTCTTTTCTTTCAAATACAGTTACGCTGTGGCCTCGTCTGTTTAACTGCTGAGCTGCTGCCAGTCCAGACGGACCGCTTCCGATGACTGCGATGGATTTGCCCGTACGCACTTCCGGGATCTGCGGAGTTACCCATCCGTTCTCGTAGGCTGTCTCGATGATCGCACGTTCATTTTCTTTTGTGGAGACCGGTTCTCCGTTTAAGTTACAGGTGCAGGCTGCTTCACAGAGTGCAGGGCAGACACGGGAAGTAAATTCCGGGAAACTGTGTGTCTTGCTCAGTCTTAAGAATGCCTGTTTCCAGTTGCCTGTATAAACCAGATCATTTGTCTCAGGTACAAGGTTGTGCAGAGGGCAGCCGGATGCCATACCGCCGATCATCATACCTGACTGGCAGAATGGGACACCGCATGCCATGCAGCGTGCGCCCTGAAGTTTCTGTTTTTCTTTATTTAATGGGGTCCTGAATTCTTTGAAGTTTGCGATGCGGACCTTTGGCGGCAGAACTTTTGCCGTCTCTCTCTCATATTCTAAAAATCCTGTTGGTTTGCCCATGATTTCCTCCTCTTCGCCACACTTGCTGCGGCAATAATGGTATGGCCCACGCCACCTTTTTATTTATTCTAAAAGATGACGGGGCAACATTGATAAGTTCACACGATATATTCAATTATTATCAATGTTTAGCGCCAATACTTTCATAGAACGCTTCCATCTGTGCCTGCTGACTGTTGAGTCCTTTTTCTTCCAGTTTCGCACTTAAAGTGATCATCTTCTTGTACTCATTCGGAATGAGTTTCTTGAAGTGTGGCAGATAGTAATCAAAGTCAGCGAGAACTTTCGCACCGAGTTTGGAGCCTGTAGCTTCTACATGGGCTTCGATCAGGTCGCGGAGTTCTTTTTTGTCATATTTGTTTTCCACTTTTTCGATGGAAATCATAGCCTTGTTCAGGTTCTTGTAAAGAACATTATCCACATCCAGTACATATGCGATACCGCCGCTCATACCTGCTGCAAAGTTCTTGCCAGTCTTACCAAGTACGACTACGCGGCCACCTGTCATATATTCACAGCCGTGCTCTCCTACGCCTTCTACAACTGCAGATGCACCGGAGTTACGAACTGCGAAACGCTCACCTGCAACACCATTGATAAATGCAGTACCGCTGGTTGCACCGTAAAGGGCAACATTGCCTACAATAATATTCTCTTCTGCTTTGTATGCAGCTTTCTCCGGAACCTTCAGGATCAGTTTACCACCGGAAAGTCCTTTTCCGAAGTAATCATTGCTGTCACCGGTCAGTTCCAGTGTAAGTCCTTTGGGGATAAATGCACCGAAGCTCTGTCCGCCGGCACCGTTGCAGTGTACAGTGATGGTGTCATCTGCAAGTCCGTTTTTATTCTTTCTGGTAATCTCTGCACCAAGGATGGTTCCGAATGTACGGTCAATGTTTGTCAGGTTTACAGAAAGCTCTGTTTTCTGACCTTTATTGATGGCATTTGCGCATTTCTTAACCAGAACCTTTTCATCCATGGTCTTTTCCAGTTCGAAGTTATATACGGCTTTCGGGTCAAAAGTAACTTTCTGGTCTTTGCCTGCGAACGGATTGTTCAGGATTGCACTTAAGTCTACTTTGCCCTGATGTGGTTCCTGTACGTTGTCTGTCTGAACAAGGAGATCTGTACGGCCTACCATTTCACTGACTGTACGGAATCCGAGCTTGGACATGTATTCTCTTAATTCCTGTGCGATAAAGCGCATGAAATTCTCTACATATTCCGGTTTACCTTTGAATCTCTTACGAAGTTCAGGGTTCTGTGTTGCCACACCAACCGGGCAGGTATCCAGGTTACATACACGCATCATAACGCATCCCATGGTTACAAGCGGAGCTGTTGCAAAACCAAATTCCTCGGCACCCATTAATGCTGCGATCGCAACGTCACGACCACTCATAAGCTTACCGTCTGTCTCAATGCGGACACGGTTTCTCAGACCATTCTTGAGCAGTGTCTGATGTGTTTCTGCAAGTCCAAGTTCCCATGGAAGTCCTGCATTGTGGATAGAACTTCTCGGAGCTGCACCTGTACCTCCGTCATAACCGGAGATCAGGATCGTCTGTGCGCCTGCTTTGGCAACACCTGCTGCAACTGTGCCCACGCCTGCTTCAGATACCAGTTTAACAGAAATATCTGCATATTTATTTGCATTCTTAAGGTCATAGATTAACTGTGCCAGGTCCTCGATAGAATAGATATCGTGGTGCGGTGGCGGGGAGATCAGGCTGACACCTGGTGTAGAATGACGGGTTTTGGCAATCCATGGATATACCTTCTTTGCAGGAAGATGTCCGCCTTCACCAGGTTTTGCACCCTGTGCCATCTTGATCTGGATTTCTCTTGCAGATACAAGATAACGGCTGGTTACACCGAAACGTCCGCTGGCAACCTGTTTGATTGCGGAGCATCTGTCATCGCTGCTTCCTGCAGAATCCAGTCTCTCGTCACTTTCACCGCCCTCACCTGTATTGGATTTTCCATGGAGGTGATTCATGGCGATTGCCAGTGTCTCATGTGCTTCCTGTGAAATGGAACCATAGGACATGGCACCTGTCTTAAATCGTTTTACGATATCATCTACGCTCTCCACTTCTTCAAGTGGAACCGGAGTCTCAGCAAACTTAAAGTCCAGAAGTCCTCTTAAGTTTCCGTGGTTTTCTTTATCTACCAGATCTGTGTACTGTTTGAACAGATCGTAGCTTCCAGTCCATGTGGACTGCTGCAGAAGATGAATAGTCTGAGGATTGTAACGATGTTCCTCTCCCTGGCTTCTCATCTTGTGTGCGCCTACGCTGTCCAGTGTTAGGTCTGTCGGAAGTCCTAACGGGTCAAATGCTTCTGAGTGAAGCTTCTCTACATTCTCTTCGATGTCTTCCAGTGTGATTCCGCCTACACGACTGACTGTACCAGTAAAGTATTTCTCGATCACATCTGAGGAAATACCGATTGCCTCGAAGATCTGAGATCCCTGATAAGACTGGATGGTGGAAATACCCATCTTGGAAGCAATCTTTACAATACCGCTGATGACTGCATGATTGTAGTCATCTACTGCTGCATAATAGTCTTTCTCCAGCATATGGCTGTCGATCAGTTCATGAATGGTCTCAAGGGCAAGGTACGGGTTGATGGCACTTGCACCGTAACCAAGTAAGGTTGCAAAGTGATGTACTTCTCTTGGCTCTCCGGATTCCAGAATGATGGCAAGAGAAGTACTCTTCTTTGTTTTTACAAGGTGCTGATGAACTGCGGATACTGCCAGAAGTGACGGGATTGGCATATGATTTTCATCTACTCCCCTGTCTGAAAGAACAAGGATGTTTGCACCCTCACGGAATGCTTTATCTACTTCTACGAAAAGACGGTCAATAGCTCTCTCAAGCTTGGTGCTCTTATAATATAAGGTAGAAACAACTGCTGTCTTGAAGCCCTCATGCTTGAAGCTCTTGATCTTCATCATGTCTGTATTTGTCAGAATCGGATTGTTGATTTTTAATACCTGACAGTTTTCCGGTTTCTGCTCCAGCAAGTTTCCGTCCTTGCCAACATAAACGCTTGTGCTGGTAACGATTTCCTCACGGATTGCATCGATTGGAGGATTGGTAACCTGTGCGAAGAGCTGTTTAAAGTAGTCAAATAATGGTCTGTTCTGTTTGGAAAATACTGCAAGTGGAGTATCCACACCCATGGCTCCGATGCTCTCTGCTCCGTTTAATGCCATGTTTCTGATGGAAGTACGATACTGCTCATAAGTATAACCGAATGCTTTCTGCAGACGCGCTCTCTGCTCTGGTGTGTACTCTTCCGGTCTCTCATTCGGGATCTTGATATCCTTTAACTGTACCAGATGACTGTCAAGCCATTCACCGTATGGCTGCATTTTTGCGTAGCCCTCTTTCAGCTCATTGTCATCGATAACTTTTCCCTTTACAGTATCTACCAGGAGCATTTTTCCAGGATGAAGACGCTCTTTTAATACGATCTTCTCTTCCGGAATTGGCAGAACACCTACCTCTGAGGAAAGGATCATATAGCCGTCAGAAGTAATATAATATCTGGATGGACGGAGACCATTTCTGTCAAGGACTGCACCCATAACATCACCATCAGAGAACAGGATAGATGCAGGTCCGTCCCATGGCTCCATCATAGTTGCATAGTACTGATAAAAGTCACGTTTTGCCTGGGAAATGGTGTCATTGTTTGCCCATGGTTCAGGGATTGTGATCATCACTGCAAGAGGCAGCTCCATGCCACTCATTACCAGGAATTCCAGTGTATTATCAAGCATTGCAGAGTCGGAACCATTTCTGTTTACAACAGGGAGCACTTTATGAAGCTGTCCCTCCAGATATGGTGATTCCATATTTTCTTCTCTTGCAAGCATCTTATCTGCGTTGCCGCGGATGGTGTTGATCTCACCGTTGTGTACCATAAAGCGGTTCGGATGTGCTCTCTCCCAACTTGGGTTTGTGTTGGTACTGAAACGGGAGTGTACCATAGCGATAGCAGATTCATAATCCGGGCTCTGGAGGTCTTCGAAGAAAGTACGAAGCTGTCCAACCAGGAACATACCTTTGTAAACGATGGTACGGCTGCTCATGGAAACTACATAAGTATTATCATTACTCTGTTCAAACTCACGTCTTGCAATGTAGAGCATACGGTCAAATGGAAGACCTTTTTCCACATCTTCCGGCTTTTTGATAAATGCCTGCATAATACATGGCATACATTCTCTTGCCTTGTGTCCAAGCACTTCCGGGAATACTGGGACTTGACGCCATCCAAGAAGTTCCAGGCCTTCTTTCTCAAGAATGATCTCAAACATCTTCTTTGCCTGTGCGCGTTTGATCTCGTGCTGCGGGAAGAAAAACTGTGCGATGCCATATTCTCTCTCATCGCCAATCTCAAATCCCTCTTTCTTACAGGCTTTCTTGAAAAATTTATGGGAAATCTGGAGAAGAATACCTACACCGTCACCGGTTTTGCCTTCTGCATCCTTACCTGCACGGTGTTCCAGATGTTCTACGATCTTTAATGCATTTGCAACAGTATCGTGGGTTTTCTTGCCTTTGATATTGACAACTGCTCCGATACCACAGTTGTCATGCTCAAATTCAGACCGGTACAGACCTTGCTGTTGCTGCTGTTCTCTCACTTCTTTCATAATCTCCTCATCCTTTCTATTTTTTCTGCTGTTCTTCACTTATTAGTATCAAGTACGCTCCAGCGTACTTGCTGTAAGCTGCGCGTCATGCTTTGCATGACATTTACCTCTGCGCAGTTCTGCAATCCGCCGGAGGCTTTCAAAAGTAATTAATTACTTTTGAAATCTACAGCCGCCTGAATAAATCCTCTGAATAAAGGATGTGCATGGTTCGGGCGGGATTTGAATTCCGGATGGGCCTGAGTTCCTACATAGAACGGGTGCCCTGCAATCTCGATCATCTCTACGATATGATTATCAGGGGAAGTTCCTACGATATTCATTCCCTTCTCCTGAAGTTCTTTACGGAATGCATTGTTTACTTCATAACGATGTCTGTGGCGCTCATGGATTTCTTTTTTGCCAAAGAGTTCATAGGATCTGGAACCTTCTGCAAGAATACATGGATAGCTTCCAAGTCTTAAGGTTCCACCGATATCTTCGATATCTTCCTGATCCGGCATTAATGCAATTACCGGATGCTTTGTCTCCGGATTCAGTTCAATACTGTTTGCATCTTCGTATCCAAGTACATGGCGGGCAAATTCTACGATTGCCATCTGCATTCCCAGACAGATTCCAAGATATGGAATCTTATGTACTCTTGCGTACTGTGCTGCCAGGATCATTCCTTCTGTACCTCTGTTTCCGAAACCACCCGGAACCAGGATACCATCGACATTATGAAGCTGCTGATCCAGATTCTTCTCTGTCAGTTCTTCGGAATCGATCCAGTCAAGCTCTACCTTGGCTCTGCAGGAAATTCCGCCATGTTTCAGTGCCTCTACTACACTGAGATATGCATCATGAAGCTGTGTATATTTTCCTACAATTGCGATCTTTACTGTTTTATTCGGATTTCTCAGACTTTCTACCATTTCCTCCCAGTCACTTAAATCCGGTTTTCTGTTTTCCAGACGGAGACTTGAAAGAACTACATCTGCAAGCTTCTCTCTTTCCATTGCAAGAGGAGCTTCATATAAATATTCCACATCCAGGTTCTGAAGTACATGTGATACAGGTACATTGCAGAATAAAGCGATTTTTTCTTTAATGTCCTCTGTCAGCTCATGTTCACTTCTGCACACCAGTACATCCGGCTGGATTCCCATTCCCTGAAGTTCCTTTACGCTTGCCTGTGTAGGTTTTGTTTTCAGTTCTTCAGATGCCTTTAAATAAGGAATTAATGTTACGTGGATCAGGATTGCATTGTCATGTCCCACATTGAGCTGGAACTGACGAATTGCTTCCAGGAACGGTTGGCTTTCAATATCACCGACTGTTCCTCCCACCTCGATAATGGCAATCTTGTTTTCCTCCGGTGATTTGGCGCGGTAGAAACGGCTCTTAATCTCATTTGTAATATGAGGAATTACCTGTACGGTACCCCCGCCGAAATCCCCGTGACGTTCTTTTTGAAGAACAGACCAGTAAACCTTACCGGTTGTCACATTGGAATTTTTATCAAGACTCTCATCAATGAATCTCTCATAATGTCCCAGATCCAGGTCTGTCTCTGTACCATCGTCTGTTACAAAAACTTCTCCGTGCTGAATCGGGTTCATGGTTCCGGGGTCGATATTGATATAAGGATCAAACTTCTGCATGGTTACCTGGTATCCTCTCGCTTTCAGAAGACGCCCCAGAGATGCAGCTGTGATTCCCTTTCCAAGACCGGAAACAACTCCTCCTGTAACAAATACGTATTTCACTGCCATTTTGATTTCCTCCTCCATCATCCTTTGTTAATAAAAAAGCGTCAGATGCAGCTATCAGAGGGCACTTGACCCATCTGGTATTCTGCATCTGACGCCTTTGTCAGATCATCATATCTTCTATAATATATATGTTCAATTGGCTTTCTTTAAAAATATGCTATACTATAAAACATTTTTTTTCGTTTGTCAATAATGAATTTCCCGTTTTTAAGCAAAAACAAATCAAATAAGTTCCTTCTGATAAACTATGAAGCAGTTATATTTTATGGAATTACTCTGAACACAGTCATAATACAGAAAAAACGAATCTGTAGAAGTTCATCTTCCAGACCCGTCTTCTCTGCAATAATTATTCGGTTATAAAAATGCAAAATTTATGCAACTGCAAATTTCTTCAATGTACGATCAAATTCCCGACTCTCCCCGTGGCAGTCTACTGTCAGTTCTCTGGTCAGATCCAGACTAAGTACACCAAGGATTGATTTGGCATCAATTAAAAATCTGTTGTAATAAACATCAATATCAAAATCACATCTGCTTGCAGCATTCACAAATTCCTGCACCTCTTCAGTTGCATTTAACTTGATTTTACTCTGTGACATCGTGATCACCCTTTCTGAAAACATTCTTTGTTTTTTTCTATCAGACGCCCATATTATGTTCCACATTTCAGAATTTGTCAAGTTTTTAAATTTATCCAATTTTCATAAAGCGCAGGGGTTCTATTGTGCATTTTATTCGTTTATATATGTTTTCACAGCATTATTTTATACATTATGTATGGTTTCATTCTATATTGGTTTTACCATTATGTGAGATTGATTCCATATATCATCGACAGGTTTCTGCATTTTTTATGAATTTTTGCGACTTAACACTTCACAATATCTGAAAACTCCGCATTTGTATAATCCGGAATCTCCATCGGATAATTTCCATCGAAGCATGCCTTACATAAGGGCAGGCCGCCCGCCATTCCTTCCAGATAATCTGTCTGCATGTAGCCAAGAGAATCTGCTCCGATCATTTTACAGATTTCCTCCGTGCTGTGGCTGGCTGCAATGAGCTGATCATTTGACGGCACATCCGTTCCGAAATAGCATGGATGTAAAAATGGCGGTGAACTGATACGTACGTGCACTTCCTTTGCTCCCGCCTCTTTTAACATGTGGATCAGGTTTGCAATGGTTGTTCCACGAACAATAGAATCATCCACCAGAACAATCCTCTTATCTTTTACAACAGATTCCAGCACACTCAGTTTCAGATGAACGCTGGACTCACGTTCTTCCTGAGTCGGTTTGATAAATGTTCTTCCAATATAGCTGTTTTTATAGAACGCAAATGCAAACGGGATTCCTGATGCTTCGGAGTATCCCTTTGCAGCAGGGAGTCCGGACTCCGGTACACCTGTTACAAGATCTGCCTCTACAGGATACGACTTGGCAAGAGATTTACCGCCGCGGATTCTGGCATCATAGACCTTCACCCCATCAATGGTACTGTCAAGTCTTGCAAAATATATATACTCAAACACACAATGCGCGCGTTTTGCAGCAGCAGACGCAAGCTCTTTATTTGACTTCAGTCCGTCTTTTGTGATCGTAAGAATCTCACCCGGCTCAATGTCACGGATAAATTCCGCACTTACAGATGTCAGAGCACAGCTCTCAGAAGCAATAACATAAGCATTTCCTCTTTTACCGAGACACAATGGTTTCAGTCCATATGGATCGCGGACTGCGATCAGTTTTCTCGGGCTCATAACTACCAGACCATATGCACCTTTGATCTTCTTTGCAGTCTTTAGCACTGCCTCTTCTACTGTTTTAGAATGCACACGTTCTCTTGCGATATGGAACGCAATAACCTCTGAATCTGTAGTTGTATGGAAAATCGCTCCATTCTGGATCAGTTCCCATTTCAGTTCCGGTGTATTAACCAGATTTCCGTTATGTGCAAGTGCAAGAGTTCCCTTTACATAAGACAAAACAAGGGGCTGTGCATTCTCTGCAACAGAAGCTCCTGTTGTGGAATATCTTACATGACCAATACCAATATCTCCCTCATATTTACGGACAACATCCTGTCTGAGAACTTCACTTACAAGTCCCAGATCCTTATGAAACTTCACATTTCCACGCTCTCCCTTAGTATCAGAAACTGCAAGTCCGCAGGATTCCTGTCCTCTGTGCTGCAGGGAAGTCAGTCCATAATATATGGACGGAACTACATTGCCGCCATCCAGATCATAAATTCCAAAGACGCCGCACTCTTCTTTTATTCCAGCCATCTGATTTCCTCCGATCGTATTCTCTTGTCTGACTTTAACTTTACTTTCAAAACCCGCTGACATTGTTTTCTTATGTTTGGCGGGTTCCAAAATCAAATTATAATAATAGAAACAAATTTGTCAACCTATCCTTTTTTTGTCATATCTCAAAAATTTTTTCTGAATTTTTTCAAAAAAAGTGCTTGACATCTGTTTTCATTTCGTTTATAGTACAGCACATAAAGCAAAGGCGCTTTGGAAAGATCTACAGAGATCTCATCCAAGGCGCCTTTTTCGTTTTATAAAACTTTCGTTTCATAGAAAATGTTCGATGAGGAATTTTCTATGAGACGAAAACCGCAGGCAGTCACAATGGTGATCTGTAGCGGCACTACACATATTCAGAAAATATTGCAAACCGAAAGGAGAGTACCTATATGGCACAGAATATCCCTGAACTGTACGGCAGCCTGGTCTTCAACGACAAAGTAATGAGAAGTAAACTGCCAAAAGACATGTACAAAGCATTAAAGAAAACAATCGAGAGCGGTACACACCTTGAACTTGATGTTGCCAACTCCGTTGCTGTTGCAATGAAAGAATGGGCTACCGAGAACGGCGCCACTCATTATACTCACTGGTTCCAGCCAATGACAAACGTAACTGCAGAGAAACATGACAGTTTCATTTCTCCTACAGGAGATGGTCAGGTGATCATGGATTTCTCAGGTAAAGAACTTGTAAAAGGTGAGCCGGATGCTTCCAGTTTCCCGTCAGGCGGTCTTCGTGCCACATTCGAGGCAAGAGGATATACAGCATGGGATCCGACATCACCGGCATTCATCAAAGACGGAACCCTTTACATTCCTACAGCATTCTGCTCCTACAGCGGAGAAGCTCTTGATAAAAAGACTCCTCTCCTTCGTTCCATGCAGACACTTGATAAAGAAGCTACAAACCTTCTCCATATAATAGGAAATAAAGATGTCAAACACGTAAATACAACTGTAGGTCCTGAACAGGAATACTTCCTGGTAGACAAGGAATTATACAAACAGAGAAAAGACCTTGTATTCTGCGGACGTACACTGATCGGTGCTCCTGCTCCTAAGGGCCAGGAAATGGAAGATCATTACTTCGGTGCTCTGAAACCTCGTGTCGCAGCTTATATGCATGACCTGGATGTAGAGCTCTGGAAACTTGGTATTCCTGCCAAAACAAAACATAACGAAGTTGCTCCTGCACAGCACGAGCTGGCTCCTGTATTCGATACAACAAACGTTGCGGTTGACCACAACCAGTTAACAATGGAAGTAATGAAGAAAGTTGCCGACAAGCACGGACTTGTATGCCTTCTTCACGAGAAACCATTTGAGGGAATCAACGGAAGTGGTAAACACAACAACTGGTCTATGATTACAGATACCGGTGTAAATATCCTTGATCCGGGAAAAACACCTGCTGAAAATACACAGTTCCTGATTTTCCTGACAGCTGTTATCAAAGCAGTTGATGAATACGCAGATGTACTTCGTATTTCTGTAGCAAGTGCAGGAAATGATCACCGCCTTGGTGCAAATGAGGCTCCGCCTGCTGTTGTATCCGTATTCCTCGGTGATGAACTGACAGAAGTATTAAAATCTATCGAAAATGATGAATACTTTGCAGGAAGCCGCGCAGTCCAGATGGATATCGGTGCAAAAGTACTTCCACATTTCGTAAAAGACAATACAGACAGAAACCGTACTTCACCATTCGCATTTACAGGAAACAAATTTGAATTCCGTATGCTTGGTTCCGAGGCTTCTGTTGCAAACCCGAACATTATCTTAAACACTGCTGTCGCTGAATGTGTTCACCAGTTTGCAGAGCAGTTAAAAGATGTACCGGAAGACAAGATGGAGGATGCAATCCACGAACTGATCAAGAAGACAATTATTGATCATAAACGTGTTATCTTTAATGGAAACGGTTATACAGATGAATGGATCGAAGAAGCTGAGAAACGAGGTCTCTTTAACCTGAAATCTACACCGGATGCTCTTCCTCAGTGGATCGCAGATAAAAACATTGAACTCTTTACCAAATATCATATCTTCACAAAAGAAGAAATTGAATCCCGTTATGAGATCTGGCTGGAATCCTATTCCAAGATTCTTAACATTGAGTCCAATACTATGGTTGAAATGGTACAGAAGGATTTCCTTCCATCTGTATTCGCATATATCGACAAAGTTGCAGCTACTGCTGTTGCTAAAAAATCAGTTGTTTCAGATGTCAGCACAGCTTCTGAAGGAAAACTGATCAAAGAGCTGTCACAGCTTGCTGATGAGATTTCCACAGGTCTTGAGACCTTAAGGGCAGACACTGCCAAAGCGCTTGCTACAGAAGATCCTCTGGCTAATGCAAAAGCATACCAGACAGTTGTTCTTTCTGATATGGATGAACTCAGAAAATCTGTAGACGCAGCAGAAACTCTGATCCCGGATGCACTGCTTCCATATCCTACATATGACAAGCTTCTGTTTTCCGTTTAACTAACAGGTAATAACAGGGGAATATCTTTATGAACTCTACTTCATAATTCATTATCGATTTCCTCATCCATTAATCACACGATATTTTGATGTTCCCCTGTTTTACATATAATTGATTTTAAGGTGCATTGCATACAGTCATACAAAATATCTATTGCATCAGTTATACAATACACTGTAAATATGGATTTTATATTCGCAAAAGCGCGATGAACTGGCTACATTTCCAGGCATTGCGCTTTTTGCATTTTATAAAATATGAGGAAATTTTTATGAGGGAGGAATATTATTATGGAATTTTCCGCAGTAAACACAATATGGGTGCTGGTCGGCGCCGCACTGGTCTTCTTTATGCAGGCCGGATTCGCAATGGTAGAAACAGGCTTCACACGAGCCAAAAACGCAGGTAACATTATTATGAAAAACCTGATGGACTTCTGTATCGGAACCCCGGTCTTCTGGCTGGTCGGCTTTGGTCTGATGTTCGGTGCAGGTAATGGATTTATCGGAAAGATCGGTGGTATTGCAACAGAAGCACACTATGGTTCAGGAATGCTTCCTGACGGAGTTCCCTTCTGGGCATTCTTAATCTTCCAGACAGTATTCTGTGCAACATCCGCAACAATTGTTTCCGGTGCAATGGCAGAACGTACCAAGTTCCTTTCCTATTGTGTCTACAGCCTTATGATCAGTCTTGTTGTATATCCGGTATCCGGACACTGGATCTGGGGCGGTGGATTTATCAGCCAGATGGGATTCCACGATTTCGCAGGTTCCTGTGCAGTACATATGGTAGGTGGTGTGGCAGCTCTGATCGGTGCCATCATCCTTGGACCTCGTATCGGTAAATATACAAAGGACGGCAAATCAAAAGCTATCCCTGGACACAACCTTACAGTTGGTGCTTTAGGTGTATTTATCCTCTGGTTCTGCTGGTTCGGATTTAACGGTGCTTCCACAGTCAGTATGGAAGGCGATGCAATCGTAAGTGCAGGTAAAATCTTTGTTACTACTAACCTTGCAGCAGCTGTTGCAACTGTAACTGTTATGATCATCACATGGGTACGTTACAAAAAACCGGATGTTTCCATGTCTCTGAACGGTTCTCTTGCAGGACTTGTAGCAATTACGGCAGGATGCGACACAGTTTCTCCTACATCCGCAGCAATCATCGGTATTGCTTCCGGTTTTATCGTAGTATTTGGTATTGAATTTATTGATAAGGTTCTGAAAATCGATGATCCTGTTGGTGCTGTCGGTGTTCATGGTTTAAACGGTGCTTTCGGTACCCTTGCAGTTGGTCTCTTCTCCGACGGTTCAGGCACAGACTGGAAAGGACTTCTTACAGGCGGCGGCTTCCACGGATTTGGTGTTCAGTTCACAGGTATGATCATCACAATCGCATGGGTTGTTGTTACTATGACAATTATCTTCCAGGTAATCAAACATACAATCGGACTTCGTGTTTCAGCTGAAGAAGAGATCGCAGGTCTTGACTCCAAAGAACATGGTCTTGCAAGTGCTTATGACGGTTTCGCAATGGCAGGTGTTCCGACTCCTATGGGAACTTCCGTAAAAGCTCCTGTTATTACAGCCAGACCTTCCGCTCCTGCTGAATCAGTTCCTGAACTTCCGAAAGAAGGAGTTCATAAACTTACTAAAGTCGTTATCATCACACGTCAGAACAAACTTGATGAATTTATGCAGGCAATGAATGAGATTGGCGTTACAGGTATCACCATCACAAACGTACTTGGATGTGGGGTACAGAAAGGTGCTCCATCCTACTATCGTGGTGTTGAGATGGAAATGAATCTTCTTCCTAAGATCAAAATTGAGATTGTTGTAAGTCTCGTGCCTGTACAGAAGGTTATTGAAACTGCCAAGGCAGTCCTCCATACCGGTCAGATTGGTGATGGTAAAGTATTTGTATATGACATTGAAAATGTCGTTAAGATCCGTACAGGCGAAGAAGGTTATCTCGCACTGCAGGATACAAAGTAAATTATTTATCAACAATCAGGTAATATTAATAAGAGACATCAGCGTATTGATTGCTGGTGTCTCTTATTTTAATCTTTCTTTCTAACAATTCCAATGGCGTTAAAAAACAGGCAGTATATTTCATGTAAATATCATAGCCACGATATCGGAAGCCTATTGTATTATATCTGGTAGGAAGTGTGTCAAGTGCAAGAACCGCTTTTTAATCTTTTGGGAAAAATCCTCTGCATACTCCCGGTATTTAAATTGCTGAAGGATATATTTCTTTTTTCCTTCACATCCAGCTTGCCGCTCTGGGCAATTACAACTTTGTATTTTCTTTTTTCCATCCGTACCCCTTATATTGCATCAATTTCTGCCCATGCTTCTTCCACTATCTGCACTCTGTCACTTTCCATATCATCAATGGCTTCATCCAGCCTTGACAAAAGAACATCCATTGCATCATTGATTGTATAAGTTGGTTCATGGGATTTTGTTGCCTGTGCCAATGCCATAACCATCACCCTTTCTTGAAATAGCACTTTTGTTTCTATTTTTATCATACCACGAACCACCGGAAATATCTATATATTTTAAATTTGTCTTTATAACCCAAACACAGAATACTGTTTTTGGGACGTTTTTTAGAATTTGTCCATTTGTAGTTTCAATTAAAAAAGTAAATAAAAGTGCTGCCGCACCAAACTTTTCAGTGCGGCAGCCCATACAGCTATTTACCTATGCCTCGTTTATATTAAATGTTTTTCCTTAAAGCTCCCGAAGGTAATCGGCACTAACATAACGGTAAATGCCGCCAAGAGAAATTTTGGCCCACCCATTACTGATAGAATATACATATACTTTTGTGCCATAATTCAATGTGCCTACTATTGTATATTGTGTTCCAGGGCCTGATCTGATATTTACATCCGACCCTGTGCACTTGTAATATCCCGGTACGCTTCTCGTGACAGAGCTTGTTTCAATTCCTGTATTTTCCGCAGCAAGCACCGGCATTGCAAATGAACTTGTCAAAAGAATTGCACTTATGACCAAACACACTACAAATGAGTTTTTTCTCATATACTTCATAATCTTTTCCTCCCATAATTTTTTTACACCATATCATCATCCTTGAGAACCTGGACGTGCTTTACTATAAGGTTCCTGCGTAGTTCCAACCACGACCCCATCTTTATTCAGTATATTACCTGTTTTGGGATCTATATGAGAACCGGCTGGTGGCGTCCATTTTCCCGACTCATTCACTGTACCAAGCGCATCTTCCAATTCCTTTTTCGTTCGGGGCGTTTTCAGTTCTGGCGTTGGTGCCGAGCTGCCGTCTGCATTGTCTGTATTGTCAGTACTCTCAATAGTTTCTTCTTGAACAAATGATTCTCCTGAAGTCCTGTTATTTTTAGACGTATCTCCATTATCTTTATCACTGCAGCCTGTACATAACACCATTATTACAAACAACAAGCTAAAAACAACTTCTTTCTTATGTGTCATTTTAATCTTTTACCTCCATTATGCCCGTTTAACTACTCCGAACCGAACTACTCAATTTAAAGTGATAGAATTCTATCATTGTCCCATTGGAATCCACTCCCTTTCAATGAACAAACTGAATTAACTGTAAATAAAGAACTTTGATCAAATCAATGACAAACTTTATTATCTTTATTTTTGCCATGATTTCAACCCCTTTTGCACCAAACGACATTTACAGTCTGTTTTTGGTCGATTTACACATTTTCTTTACGATACAAGGTACTTGTAAGCCTGCTGTCAGTAATATCCCAACAGAAAAACAGATTGTATAGATGTACTTTCCCAGCAAAAATAAAGCTATATCTAACAGCCCAAACAGTATCACGAAGAACACTGTTGTTTTTTTATATGTCCTTTTCTCGTTAGTATCAAGTCTTCTGTTTTCACTGTCTATTGGACTAAATGTAATCAGGCTCACAGACGCAATAACTGTAGCTATTGCCAACTTCAAATCACATTGCACATGCATTGATAACATTATGCACAGAAACAATAGAAAACCAGATCCAAGAATACAAGTGTGCAAATTTTTTGCATGATAACCACCACTAAATTTTCTCAGAACCACAAACGGAAAAATAAGAGCAACTCCGTGTTTTACGCTTCCCAAGCCAAAGCCAATAACTCCTGCAAGGATAAGTGGTGATACCAATAGAAAAAAACTATATAATGCATACTTGTAAAGTTCCTTATCCGCCTCGTTTATCGCATTACACCGGATCATCCAATTTACTACTGTATCTGTACATTTTTCCATTACTTGTTTCTCCTGTAGTTCATTAATTCTTTCGGTGCCTTAGGCTGATACATGATAAGACAAGAAGCTGTGTTAGCTTCTGTCCGTAACACAACATCTAATGCTGCTTTCATTCCTTTTGCAACCGATTTAGTTACCTCTTTCTTCATAATGACCTCTCTCCTTTCCACTAAAATTTGTCATTGATTTTCACATAAGCAATCATATACCACTTTAATCAAATAAACGACCCCTTTGGAATGAACGGAATGATTCTTTACAATATTGGATAATTTCCCTCTTTTCTACGAAAAATAATATGTGATACAGAATTATTTATATATAAATATCAGTTTGTTTGATATATTGCAGAATAGTTCTTTGTTACATTCTTCTTTTTATTTAGTTCTATTGGTAAAATTCTACTGAAAGAAGGTGGGATAAATAGAATTTCAATATGAAGGTATGGGAAACCGCATCAAAATACGCAGAAAAAAATTACGGATAAAACAGGCAGAACTTGCCGAAAGATTAAATATATCCAATAACCATATGTCATCAATCGAAAACGGAAGGCAAAAACCAAGTCTGGATATTTTCATTCAGATTTGTAATTTACTCAATGTTACACCTGACTACCTTCTGCTCGGCAGTATGCACGCTTATAATATTCCACAGGATATTATTGATAAACTACGGTTATGTAATCAATCCGACATAGAGCTTGCCGGAGACTTTATCGAACTGCTTGTAAAACGAAATAACAAAGCAACACATAATGAACCAAAATTGTAATTAAATTGTCTTTTCATACGCATTTTTTGCATTTGGAAATTCTATGTGATAAGATGTACACATACATCTATTTAGAAAGTCAGGTGAAAAAATGCGTATTTTAATTTGTGATGATGACACTCTGATCATTGAACAATTGAAGAAGTATATCGAATCCTACTTTGAGTCCAACCATTTAAAATGTCCTGAATTAGTTTCTTTTACCAGTGGTGAAGCTTTGTTAACTGACAAAGGTGAAAAGGATATTGTTTTTCTGGATATCGAAATGCCTGGCATGAATGGAATCTATGTTGGGAATGAATTAAAAAAAGCAAATAGAAATGTGATCGTTTTTGTTGTCACCTCTTATTCTGAATATTTGGATGAAGCAATGCGTTTTCATGTATTCCGTTACCTTTCCAAACCTCTAGATAAGCAGCGTTTTTTCCGAAATCTGAAGGATGCCTTAGCTTATTACAATTCCATTACACTCAAAATTCCTGTGGAAACAAAACAGGCGGTATATTCGTTTCCTGCTTCGCAGATTATTGCCATAGAAGCTCAGGGGCGAAAAGTAATTGTACATACTGCCCGTCAGGACTTTGACTCTATTCATAATATGAATTACTGGTTGGAAAAGCTTCCCCAAAACAGTTTTTTTCAGACACACCGGAGCTTTATTGTTAACTTCGAACATATTGTGGACTTTGATCACTCCACCGTACATTTATCAAATCCTCAGATTACCGCTTACCTGACACGCAGGAAATACAGTTCCTTCAGAAATGCATATCTACTATATCTGGAAAGCATGAGGTGAAAATAAATGGAATATATTATTTTACTTATTTTTAGTTTTTTTACAGAAGCGGTTATCTTATGGCAGTACGCCGCCAGCCTTTTTTCCCCTTCTCATAGCGGTAAAAAGAGACTGACTCTATTAAGTGTTCTTTATGTACTGTTGTTTTTTCTTTCCCTGCTTGGGCAAACATGGCTGAATATTATCAGTTTTTTTGTGATAAACACTGTTTTCCTCTATATAATGTTTAACCTCAAGTTATTATTGGCACTCTTCCATTCCGCTATACTTACAGCGATTATGGGAATATCTGAACTTGCAGTTTTGGGGATGATATCAAGATTCTTTCCCCATTTTCTCTTAGAAGCAAGTGTCGGACTTGTTTTTTATACCGTATTTAGCAAAATTACCTTTTTTGCAGTCGTTTACTTGTTAAGTTGGCTCTTCAAGGGGAACAAAGCAGCTCAAGAACCGTACGGTCACTCCGAAATTCTCTTGATGTTCATCCCGCTTTCCTCTATTCTTATGATGTTTACTCTTCTTTCTATTGGTGAAACAACCGCATATGCCCCACCGGTTGATTTTCTAGTAACAATCTGTGCCGTTTTTCTGTTGCTGGTCAACCTACTTGTATTTGGAATCAACCAATATAACGCAAAAAGATCACAGGAATATGCCGATTTGCAGTTACTGCTCCAGAAAGAATCCGATTCTGTTGAATACTATGAAATGATGCTTGCACAAAACGAGAACCAGAGCATTTTGATCCACGATATAAAGAAACATCTTCAATCAATCAGATTACTGAACGAAAAAAATGATTCCGATAAAATAAATGACTATATACAACAACTCATGGAATCTTCCGACTTAAAGGAAACCACAAAACTCTGTGATCATGAAATGCTAAACTCCATTCTGTGCCGCTATCAGCGCCACTGCAATGATAAGCACATTATTTTTCACACTGACATCAGAAGCGGCACGGTACAACATATATATCCGCGCGATTTGACTTCTTTATTCTGTAACTTATTGGAGAATGCAGTGGAATCAGCAGAGAATATTCCAGACTCTTTTATTGAGCTCACCGTACAAAAGAAAGAAAATTCACCCTTTCTTATTATCATACTCATCAACTCCTGCCAAAATACCCCTGTATATAATCCAGAGGGACTTCCTATATCCCATAAATCAGACAATGGCAGACATGGATTCGGAATCAAAAGCATTAAAAAAGTCGTAAAACAGTACCATGGAAATTTGCAAATGTATTATGATAATGATTCCGGTACCTTCCATACAATCCTAACCTTAAAGCAGTAAATATTAAAATCTGGCAATCGCAATTTTATACGATTGCCTTTTTACATATTTCAGCATGCATTGATGTTGTTTTATATCACTATAAATGAGCAAGTTCGTGATTTTGCATAAAAGAAAGAGATCTTTTCCTGTTATGTGTGTCGATGGCCGATCGAGATATTTTTCAGGCAATGTAAAAACCGTCTGGCACTGGATACATACCAGATCCGTTTCTCAAAGGAAATACAGAGATACTGGCTGCTGATGTCACTAGCACATTGTATTTGTGTCACAGGAACTGGCAAATATCGATCTTTTCAAGATGGATATCATCGAATCTGTAGTGCCGTTCATCAGGAAAAGTATCAGTATCTATTCCTATGTGCAAAAGCAAGTGATGATTTTGAAGCATTTATGAAATTAGCAGGATAATTTTGTGCATTTTTTCAAACTTGCTCATTTATAGCAGGATATATTATCCTGTCAATTGAATCTGAAAGGGGCTGTTGTAATGAGAAAAAAATTAAATATTACAGAAGGCATTTTTCCTATGCCTGTATTGATGGTTGCAACCTATAATGAAGACGGAAGCATCAATGTAATGAACGCTGCCTGGGGTACGATGCAGGAACGTGACACAGTTGCATTGAACCTTACCGAGACCCATAAAACCGTACAGAATATCAAAGCACGCGGTGCATTTACCGTCAGCATCGCGGATGCCGCACATGTAACAGAAGCTGACTATTTCGGTGTAGAATCCGGTAATCGCGAGCCTGATAAATTTGCCCGCAGCCGTCTGACCGCCACAAAATCTGAAACTGTAGATGCTCCGATTATCAATAATTTTCCTCCTCGAACGAAAAGACAGTCAGACAAACTCAGCCTGACTGCGCTAAATATTACCTGTCTGATTTTATACGGTATCCTTCCTATTCATGTGGTGACAGCCTGGGCAGATTCCAGCGGTAATGTGCTGCCAGATATCGGATCAGCACCACTACAATTGATGATACTACCATAGCCTGTACATTTCCCACAAATCGATTCATATATACGCATACAACTGCACCAATGATGGAGGCACAGGCATAGATATGTTTTACAAAAATATACGGCGGTACACTCGCCATCATATCTCTAAGCAGACCGCCGCCTACTCCCGTAATGGTTCCAAGAAATACAAGCAGGAACACATTGTCCATATATCCCTGGCGGATTCCTGTATTTACTCCTACTACTGTAAAAATCCCAAGCCCGACAGAGTCCATTGCCAGCATGATTTTATCGTAGGTCTCACGCCTGTGCCCCTGAAGCAATTCTCTCTTGAAATAAAAAATAAAGAAAACAATGCAGGAAGCAAGCACTGACACCAGTGCATATACAGGATTGGTAAATACAGCCGGAGGGATGATCCCCAGAACAATATCCCTGATCATTCCTCCGCCTACTGCTGTTGCAACTCCCAGAACGCTCACGCCGAAAATATCCATATTCCGTTCAACGCCCACCATCGCTCCGGAAGCAGCAAACGCCACTGAACCGGCCATTTCCATAACAAATGTTACAATTGACTGATAATCCATATTTGTTTTTTAACTCCCCATCCTATCTTTCTTTTATAATCCCAGAAAACAATGCAACTAATGCACTCCTGCAAAGCACGAAAGACAGGAAAATGCTGAACTGTCTTAATTGCATTATTTTCTGGAATTGCTATAAAAATATCAGTAAATCTCCGTTCATCACTTAATGTTTTCATAATTGAAGCAGGAGATTCCACTGAATTATCCAAGATAAAAAGTCGATTTTTTGAACGTCACGTGAAAGAGTCTTTACTCTCAATCAGTATCAGAAAATCGACTATTTATTCCATTTCATATAGATAAACTTATATACTTCGCGAACACCTTCAGCATAGTATAGTAAGTGAATTACTCGGCAACTGAGTTACCAGAGCATCTGAATTAAGGCGGGATACCGCCTTTTTTTCAGGGTGCATCCATGACACCACTACTGTTTGCTCTTTAGAGCTATACAGCTACTTTTATTATTTCCGGTGTCTTCAGTCCGGTTACGGACAGTTCTCTTTTTACTCCGGATACGGAGTGATATTTTCTCAGGATATTATATGCGCCTACGGCATCTGCGTTATAGGTTCTGTTTCCATCTCTATACAATCCTCTCTCTTTCCGTTTGGACGGCTCTGCATATCTTTTCCCCACTTTCGGTGACAGCGGACTGCACTGGCTGGTATAACTTTCTTCCTGTTTTATAAAACGGATCCCATATCTTTTCAGCTTATATTCCAGCATGATGTAGATCCTGTTATACGGCAGACTGTGGAACTTCTGGTTTGTCCTGTGTCCCAGGTCTTTTTCTCTCCGGATATTCCGGATATCCCCTGCAACGACACAGGTGATCCCCTGTTCCCGGCAGTATTCTGCAAGATACCTTGTGACCTTGTGCAGATAATCCGTTACTGAATCATGTTTTCTCTTATATAACTTCCTGATATGTTTTGATGTAGCCAGATACTTTACTCCCTTTCCGGACTGCTGCCCATACCACTGGGCCTGCACCCTTGCGATCTCTTTATGGAAATATCTTTCCAGTGCAAGGTACTTCCTGCCCAAGATAAACGTCTTACCGTTCCCGGAATCATAACACGTCATAAGATTATGGAGTCCCAGATCAATGGACAGTTCATGTCCGTTCTGTGGAAGTTCTTCCTGGCCAGAAACCTCATAAACAACAATAATTTTACAGTTTCCCTTCTCCGGCGGATAGATCCGCAGCTGTTTGATCTGATCCATGCCCCTGAAAATCTTATTTTCAAGGTAAAGAAAGTTTTCATGGATCTGATACGTTTCTTCCATATATTTTTTTAATGCCTTTGGAAGGGACAGGCGGACTCTGCCCGTATCCCGCTCATGCACGATCCCCATCTGCATATAGGTAATGGGGATACTTTCCTGCTTAAACCGCGGCGGTCTGGGAGTCTCGATCCCCCCGGATCTTTTCAGGGCATAAAAAGACTTCCATGCCTTGTCCAGCAGCTTGCAGACTTCCTGGGCCGTCTGGGACGGGAGCTGTTTATACCACAGATCCTCTTTATGGGCTTTTTTCTGATAATACCAGTCCGGATGCTGCTCTATCCCAGTTTCTTTGTAATGCTGACGCTCGTAATTACAGACATTCCAGAGCTTGGATGCTG
>NZ_JAJDMJ010000050.1:0-27902 GCF_020593585.1 Blautia sp. DFI.6.71 | reverse complement strand
GAATCGTATGTGTTTCACTGTTTAGTTATCAAGGTTGTCTGTCTTGCGACAGCTTTGCTATTTTAACATGTTGTCTTCTATTTGTCAAGAACTTTTTTAATAAGTTTTTTCAAACTTCTTCAACATTTGTTCTTTTCAACAGCTTTTCGAGTTTATCATAACTCTTTCGCTTTGTCAAGAACTTTTTTACTTTCTTTTCTCAAGAAAGAACGGAGAAGGAGGGATTTGAACCCTCGCGCCGCTATTAACGACCTACTCCCTTTCCAGGGGAGCCCCTTCGGCCAGCTTGGGTACTTCTCCAAATTGCCCTAGATTCGCCGTTTCACAGAAACGACTTTCTTCACACTTTCGTGTCTTTATTTAGTTCTCTTCGTTTTCACCGAAGAACCTTGTGCATTATATCGCACTTTTCATTTGTTTGTCAAGTACTTTTTTCAAAACTTTTTAAGTGACTTGGCAAGCGGAGAGAGTGGGATTCGAACCCACGCGCCCTTGCGGACAAACGGTTTTCAAGACCGCCTCGTTATGACCACTTCGATATCTCTCCATATGTTGTTGACTGCGTTCGTTGTGTTCTCACCGCCGACGCAAGTGATATTCTAGCATCAATACCCTCATCTGTCAACAACTTTTTTACATTTTTTTCAATTTTTATTTTTATCTTCCCAGATTTCCCATAAAACCCGCTAAAATACGGCATTTTTCAATCACCAAACATTCTTTAATGTTTCAAAAATGCTTCCGCGATATCAAGATCCTCCGGTGTTGTGATCTTAATATTCTGATAAGATCCCTCTGCCAGAGCAACCTTTGCCCCTGTCTCCTGCTCTACTACCATGGCATCATCTGTAATTTTGCTCATATCTTTCTGACGAATGCTGTCATGAGCCTCACGTATCAGTGAATACGAAAAAATCTGCGGGGTCTGAATTGTCCACACACACTTTCTGTTTGGAGTTTCTTTTACATATCCCTCTTCATCAGAAAGTTTGACTGTATCTTTAGAAGGCATACCAATCACACATGCACCTGTTTCCTTCACTTTCTGCAGACCACGTTTAAGAATTTCTTCTGTCACAAAAGGTCTTGCACCGTCATGGATCAATACATATTCACAGTCTCTGCATTCACAAAGACCTGCATAGACAGAATCATAGCGTTCTTTTCCTCCCGGGATTACTGCCGATACCTTTGTAAATCCATATTTTTGCACGATTTCTTCTTTACAGTAGGAGATAGATTCCTCTCCTGTCACAAGAATAATATCCTGAATCAGCGGACTTTCCTGAAAACAGCGCAGGGAATAATACAGAACCGGGTATCCCTGTATCTCCAGGAACTGCTTCTGTACTTTACTGTGCATTCTTTTTCCCTGCCCTGCTGCCAGAACAATGGCCGTATTTCTTTCTGACATCTCAACGCTCTCCCAGTTTAAGATTCGGCACAGCATTCAGATCCCAGCCATGACGTGTACCTTTAATATATTCATAATAAGCAGCTACTCCGATCATTGCTGCATTGTCTGTACAGAAGATCGGTGACGGCCGATAAAAACTGTAATTATTTTTCTTACATGCTTCTTCCATTGCCGCTCTTAACGTTCCATTCGAAGCCACTCCGCCTGCAATTGCAATCTTAGTCATCCCATAATCTTTGGCTGCAAGCATTGTATGCTCCACCAGCACATCAACTACCGCTTTCTGGAAAGATGCTGCCAAATCTGCTCTGTTTATCTCTTCTCCGGTCATCTGCGCATGATTAATATAATTCAACACTGCTGATTTTACACCACTGAAGCTGAAATCGTACGGACAATCTCCAATTTTAGCTTTTGGAAACTCAATTGCATTGGGGTTTCCCTCTTTAGAGAGCTTGTCTACCTTTGGTCCTCCCGGATATCCCAGTCCGATAGCTCTTGCAACTTTGTCAAAAGCTTCGCCTGCAGCATCATCACGGGTACGTCCCAGGATTTCAAATTCTCCATAATCCTTAACGATCACAAGGTGTGTATGTCCTCCTGACACGATCAGACATAAAAATGGAGGTTCAAGATCCGGATGTTCAATATAATTTGCTGACACATGGCCCTCAATATGGTGGACCCCTACCAGTGGAAGCTTCTTTGCATAAGCAATTGCCTTCGCCTCAGCAACGCCCACAAGAAGTGCACCTACAAGTCCCGGACCATAAGTGACACCAATTGCATCCAGATCATCAAGAGTTACATCTGCATCTGCCAGTGCCTGTTCAATTACCTGGTTAATCTTTTCAATATGTTTACGGGAAGCAATTTCCGGAACTACCCCACCGTATAAAGTATGAAGAGCGATCTGTGAAGAGATCACATTTGACAGAATAGTTCTTCCGTTTTTGACAACAGAAGCTGCAGTCTCATCACAGGAACTCTCAATTGCAAGAATTAATGTATCTTTCATTTTCTGTTCCTCATATATCGGACGGATAAGTCATCCGTTTTACTACTTGTTCATAATCAATTTCAGTGACATATTATTCCTCAAAATTCAATTCCAGACTCTTTCCGTCTTTTCCCGGATATGCATTTGGAAAAATTTCACGAACTTTATCCATAAACTCATCTGGTCTGACCAGAGATGGACTGTAATGTGTCAGCCACATCTCCTTTACCCGGGCATCACGAGCCAAAACCGCCGCCTCGCGGAAAGTCATATGCTTGTATCCGCGTGCTTTGTCTGCTTTGTCATCTTCTCCGTACATTCCTTCACAGATAAACAGATCCGATTCCTTTGCATTTCGCAGGATAGATTCTGTTGGTCTGGTATCTGTTGTATAAGTAAGCCTGATTCCTTTTCTCGCAGGTCCAAGTACCATCTCCGGTGTATAGGTAATACCGTCTGCTTCGATGGTCTGCCCTTTCTGGAGCGGATTCCAGTATTTCAGTGGAATATCCTGCTCTTTCGCTCTCTCAGCCGAGAATTTTCCCTGGCGGAGAATCTCAAGGGTATATCCATAACAGAGTACATTATGGTTCACTTTAAAAGCCGTAATACGATAGCCATTTAATTCAATGACCTGCTCCGGCTGTGTAATCTCAATAAATTTAATTTCAAACGGAAGCTCCGGTGCAATGACGCGAAGTGCATTGACTACTCTCTCCAGACCTTTGGGACCTACCAGAGTCAATGGTTCTGTGCGGTCTGCATTTCCCATAGTAAGAAGAAGTCCCGGAAGCCCACTGATATGATCTCCATGATAATGAGTAAAACAAATCACATCAATAGGTTTAAAGCTCCATCCCTTCTCCTTAATTGCTACCTGAGTACCTTCACCACAGTCAATGAGCAGACTGCTCCCGTTATATCTTGTCATAAGCGCAGTCAACCATCTGCGAGGCAGAGGCATCATTCCACCGGTTCCAACTAAACATACATCTAACATATATTCCCTCTATTTTCCAGCTTCCGGCAATTCCCTTAAAAGGTGTATGGTCCGGCTGCTGATTTTTTCTGCTTTCATTTCTTTTTCATTCGGGATGTCTGGTCATAAGCAGCGCATCCTCCACAGGATCACTGTAATATGCCTTACGTATTCCATCTCCGGTAAATCCCATACGTTCATAGAGACGAATTGCAGTCTCATTTCCCACACGTACTTCCAGATGGATTGTCGTAACCTCCCTCTCTGCTGCAAGGCGGATCAGGCTCTGCATCAGAAAAGCGCCAATTCCTTCTTTTTGTCTGTCCCTGCGCACAGCCACATTGGTAATATCTCCCTCATCCAGAACCATAAGAAGACCGCAGTAACCCAGAATCTTTTCTTTCTCTTCCACCACCAGAAACATGGCATCATCCCTGGTCAGAAAAGTAAAAAAACCTTCTTTTGTCCATGGCACATGAAAAAGATCCTGCTCAATCTCCATTACCTGATCCAGGTCATCCACAAGCATTTCCCGCAGGATCATATTTTTGTACCTGCCGGTTTCTGTTCTTTTTCTCTCTCTGCACGCTCACGCTCTGCCTGGGAAACGCGGAGATATTCCGGGATATGTTCCATAGCAGTCTCTGTGCGTCCTTCTTTATAATAAATACTGCCAAGAGCTGCCACTGCCGCTGCTCTCTGTTTATTTACATGAGCCGGTGCAAAAGAATACGGAACCTGCAGTTTCTCTGCGATCAGTTCACGAAATACAGGTACACCGTCTCCCAAAAATGTAACCATCTCTCCTCTCTGATTCAGTTCTTCCAGCAGTTCCTCGATCGGTGCTGCCCACTGTTCTTTCAAAGTCATAAGCTGATGCTCTTCAAATCTGTAAATTCCTGTATATACCTGCTTTCTTCTGGCATCCATGATCGGACAGATCAATCCCTGTGCATCATAAAGATTATATGCCAGTGCATCTACTGTCGGTACTGCTACCAATGGTTTCTTCAGGGCAAGTCCCAGGCCTTTGGCTGTTGCCGAGCCGATACGGAGCCCTGTAAAGGATCCCGGTCCCGCTGCCACTGCAATAGCATCTACGGATTCCAGTTCCAGTTCCGTCATCTTCACAATCTCATCTAACATCGGAAGCAAAGTCTGAGAATGTGTTTTCTTATAATTTACAGTATACTCAGCCAGTAATGTATCATCTTCCACAACTGCTACAGATGCAACAATTCCTGAGCTGTCCAAAGCTAAAATTTTCATTTCTACCTCCTAACTGTTCTCCGGACCAATCACTGTAATCCTTCTATAATCAAAGCCTTTCTCCAGATCTTTCTCTATGGTTACTTTGATCAGATTTTCCGGAAGGATCTCTTCGATCAGATCAGCCCATTCGATCAGACAGATTCCCTGTCCGAAGAAATAATCGTCATATCCGATTTCTTCCATTTCCTCAATGTCACCGATACGGTAAACATCAAAATGATATAAAGGAAGACGTCCGCTTTCGTATTCCTGAATGATCGTGAATGTCGGGCTGCAGATAGGCTCTGTGATCCCAAGCCCTGCCGCAACTCCCTGGGTAAATACGGTTTTTCCAACTCCAAGATCACCTGTCAGAGTATAAATCTGACCCGGTTTCGCATTCTCTCCGATCTTCTTTCCCACCTCAAATGTTTCCTGTGGTGTTTTTGTCTCTATAATCATCTTTTCCACCTTTTTCTTGCAGAATTGTTCTTTGCATATTATAATAGAGCGAACAGCGAAATACAATACTTTTTGAAAAGGAGACTTGAAACTATGGCAAATCCGATAGTTACAATTACCATGGATAATGGCGATGTGATGAAAGCAGAATTATATCCTGAGATTGCACCGAATACAGTTAATAACTTTATCAGTCTTGTAAAAAAAGGCTTCTATGACGGACTTATTTTCCATCGTGTGATCAACGGTTTCATGATCCAGGGAGGATGCCCGGACGGAACAGGTATGGGCGGTCCGGGATACAGCATTAAGGGTGAATTCACTCAGAACAGATTTAAAAATGATCTGAAACATACTGCAGGTGTTCTTTCCATGGCACGCGCCATGCATCCAAACTCAGCAGGAAGCCAGTTCTTTATCATGCACAAAGATGCTCCGCATCTTGACGGTGCTTATGCTGCATTCGGCAAGATCACTGAAGGAATGGATGTTGTAAACCGTATTGCAGAAGAAGATACCGATTACAGCGACCGTCCGCTTGACGAGCAGAAAATCAAATCCATGACAGTAGAAACTTTCGGTGTTGATTATCCGGAACCGGAGAAATGCTGATTCGCTGACTGTTTATGCCCCATGCAGTTTTCAGGCTGCATGGGGCATATTTTATCAGTCCGTAAATACTTTCACTTCACCGTCAATCACTGAATAGTAAAGATCTTTCTCTTTCTTCATCTTCGCTCTTCCATTTGTTCCCTCGGTGATTGCTTTTTCTACAAATGCAATCTGATCCGCCGGAACCAGCAAATGCAGAACTACCCTGTCAGTGTATTCAGAATCAAGGATCGGTAATTTCTGTTCTCCGGCAATATACTGGATCTTGCCTATCCCGGTATAATCCGTAACTACTTCCATAGAAATTCCGTAGGTTTTCTCAATCACTGTGCTGGCGGCAAGACCTTCCTGCAGACTCCTGGAATATGCTCTGACAAGACCTCCTGTTCCAAGAAGTACCCCTCCAAAATATCTGGTAACTACTGCTGCCACATTATAAATATCTTCCCCCAGGATTACATCCAGCATTGGTCTTCCCGCAGTGCCTGACGGCTCACCATCGTCACTGCATCTGGTATATTCCCTGTTCTTTCCCACCGAATATACATAGCAGTTATGTCTGGCATCCCAATATTTCTTCTTCATTTCCTCTATAAAGGCCAGTGCCTCCTCTTCGGTCTGTACAGGACGCACTGTAGCAATAAATCTGGATTTCTTTTCCACGATCTCGCCTTCCCCGCCCTCGTAAACTGTCTTATATTTCTCAAGCATGTCTCATACTCCTCTTTCCGTTCTCTTATTGACTCAGTGTACCATGAATTACAAAAATGTGCCAGCACAGTGTATACTAATCCTGTAAAAAAACACAATAACCATTAAAAAGATCCAAAAGCAATTGTGAATTTTTATTTTTCTGCTTTATTTACTTATTCTTATTTGATATAATAGAACGGATTATAAAGGAGGTTTAACATGAACTACGGTAAAAAGTCGACTGCAAAGAAACGGACGGCACTGATTTCCCGTTCTTCCATGATGGGAAAGCGCGCCAGAGTTTCTTTCATCAGAGTCCTGTTCGTATCACTGATAGCACTCTGCATCGCAGTAACCTGTCTGGGTGTGGGGTCATTCAGGGGTGTAATTGATACTGCTCCTGATGTTGATGATATTGATATTATGCCACTGGGCTATGCAACCTTTCTCTACGATGATGCAGGGAATCAGATCCGTAAACTGGCTGCTCCGGATTCCAACCGACTGCCTGTCACTCTCGATCAGATACCTGTTGATCTGCAGCATGCAGTTGTCGCAATTGAGGATGAACGTTTCTATGAACATAACGGTATTGACGTAAAAGGTATTCTTCGTGCCGGAATGAAAGCTCTCACTACCGGAGATTTCTCAGAAGGTGCCAGTACGATCACACAGCAGCTTCTTAAGAATAACGTATTTACCAACTGGACCAGTGAATCTACTCAGCTGGAAAGATTTACGCGAAAAATCCAGGAACAGTACCTTGCTGTCCAGGTTGAGAAAAAAACTGATAAAGACACCATTCTTGAGAATTACCTGAACACAATTAACCTGGGTGCCGGTTCCTACGGTGTACAGGCTGCCGCACGACAGTATTTTGACAAGGATGTATGGGATCTGAATCTTTCTGAATGTGCAACTCTGGCAGGTATCACACAGAACCCGACGAAATTTAACCCGATTATCAATCCTGACAGCAACAGGAAGAGACGCAAGGAAGTTCTCCAGCATATGCTGGATCAGAACTATATTACTCAGGATCAGTATGATGAAGCTCTTGCAGATGATGTTTATTCCCGTATCCAGGCCGCTCAGGAAAAGAACTCCAGCACTGAGAATACTGTTTACACATATTTTGAAGATGAACTGACAGATCAGATCATCAACGACCTGATGAATATCAAAGGTTACACCAAAAAACAGGCAACCAATCTTCTCTACAGCGGCGGACTTAAAGTATATACAACACAGGATTCCAAGATCCAGAATATCCTGGATGAGGAATATGCAGATCCTTCCAATTATCCGGACACTGTCCAGTATGAACTTGACTATGCCCTGACGGTTACCGATCCTGATGGAAATCAGGTAAACTACAGTAAGGAAATGCTGCAGCTTTATTTTCAGAATGAGGATCCCGATTTCGATCTTCTGTTCGATTCCCCGGAAGATGGACAGACTTATGTAGACAAATATAAGGCAAGCATACTCGCCAACGGAAGTAAAGTTCTTGCAGAGCGTGTCAATTTCGCACCTCAGCCACAGTCTTCCATGAGTGTGATCGACCAGCATACCGGCTATGTAAAAGCTCTGATCGGTGGTCGTGGAGAGAAAACAGCAAGTCTTACACTGAACCGGGCAACGGACACTACCAGACAGCCTGGTTCTACCTTTAAGATCGTGTCCACTTATGCACCTGCTTTAAATGAAAAAGGCATGACTCTTGCAACAACATTTGAAGACGAACCTTATGAATATCCGGATGGTTCCCCTGTAAACAACGCAACCCGTTCTTACAACGGAACAACCACGATCCGTACTGCGATCCAGAATTCCATTAACGTTGTAGCCGTCAAGTGTCTGGAAAAAGTAACTCCTGAGCTTGGATTGAAATATCTGGACAACTTTGGTTTTACAACCCTTGCTCATGGAACAGAGGCTGACAAAGATGCCAATGGTAATGTATGGAGCGATGCAAACCTTGCCACTGCGCTTGGCGGCATCACCCGCGGTGTCACAAATGTTGAACTGTGTGCATCTTATGCAGCCATCGCAAACGGTGGAAACTACATCAAACCGATTTATTATACAAAAATCCTGGATCACAACGGAAACGTCCTGATTGAGAATACTGCTGCCGAACGTTCCGTAATCAAAGAAAGTACTGCTTTTCTTCTCACCAGTGCAATGGAGGATGTTGTAAAACAGGGTACAGGTACAGCCTGCCAGCTTGACAATATGCCTGTTGCCGGAAAAACAGGTACAACCGAAGCCTATAACGACTTGTGGTTTGTGGGTTATACACCATATTATACATGCGCAGTATGGTCCGGTTATGACAACAATGAGAAATTACCTGATTATGCGCGTAACTTCCACAAAGCTTTATGGAAAAAGGTTATGACTCGTATCCATGAGGGACTTCCTTCCAAAGAATTCGAGAAGCCTGCAAGTGTAGAAAAGTTAAGTGTCTGCGAGAAAACCGGACTTCTTCCAAGAGCCGGCTGTCCGGTGATCACTGAATACTTTGACGTAGGTACCATGCCTACTGAATACTGTGACCAGCATTTCTATGACAGTGATGATTATGACTATAATTATGATACAGATTCCTCTGATCAGACTGACAACACCACTGACACTGATAACAGCGAAAACTCTGATAATGGAGATACCGACAACAGTGGTGACAGTAACAATACTGATGACAACGGTAACAGCGGTGACGATGGTACTGATAATACCGGCGGAAGCGATGACAACGGTGACGGTAACGAGGATGATTCCTCTTATCAGGTCGACTATTATTAATACAAAAATACCGGTACAGGAGCACCTCCGAATGATGTTCCTGTACTGCAAAAAATCCACAGTCCTGTCAACTCAGGACTGTGGATTTTTTATGTATTTTCAAAATTGATTCTCAGATATTATACTTCTTTAATAACCATACGCGCAGATCCATAAATACCTGCATCATTTCCGAGAGTTGCAAGAATGATCGGTGTTTTCTTGCATGCTGTAAAAGCATATTTCTCATAGTATTTCTGAATACAGTCGATCAATGGCTGTCCGGCTTTGGAAACACCACCGCCGATAACGATGGCTTCCGGATCTGTCACACATGCAAACATGGCAAGTGTTCCGCCAAGCATTTCTCCTACCTGTGCCATAACATCGCAGGCTACTTTGTCGCCCTCTTTAAAAGCATCCAGAACATTCTTTGCTGAAAGTTTTGTAAATTTGCGAAGAACAGTCTGCTCATCTGTAGCAGCCAGAGTTCTCTGTGCCACGCGAACGATACCTGTTGCAGACGCATACTGCTCCAGACATCCACAGTTACCACAGTTGCAGGCTTCCTTTTCTTCATGGTCAACTGCTGCATGACCGATTTCTCCACCTGCACCATGAGCACCACCAACAATTTTTCCATCAACGATGATTCCACCGCCGACACCTGTTCCAAGAGTTACAAGAATAACGTTCTTAGCTCCTGCTGCTGCGCCTTTCCATGCTTCGCCAAGTGCTGCTACATTGGCATCGTTTCCTGCTTTGGACGGAAGTCCTGTCAGTTCTGTCAGTTCCTTAGTAACTTCTTTAAAGCCCCAGAAAAGGTTTACCGCACATGGCACTTCCCCTCTCTCGTTAACAGGTCCCGGTACCCCGATTCCCACACCGTCGATTTCTTCTTTATCCAGCTTACGCTCTGCGATCTTGTCAAGGATTGTCTTTGCAATATCCGGCAGGATTGCTTCTCCACTGTTCTCCTTACGTGTAGGAATTTCCCATTTCTCAACTAAGACTCCGTCTGTCTGAAAGAGTCCACATTTTACAGATGTACCACCAACGTCAATTCCAAAACAATACTTTCCCATAATATCTGATATCCTCCAAATTACTTTAAATTATTTTTCTTCACGTTTCTTTGCAAGGTTTGCCTGAACACGTTTGTACAGCTCTTCCGCTGCATTGTATCCCATCTTCTTCTGTCTGTGGTTAACTGCCGCAGATTCAACGATAATAGCCAGATTACGTCCCGGACGGATAGGCAGAGAATGGCATACAATCTTATTTCCAAGATACTCTGTATATTCCTCATGCAGGCCGAGACGGTCATATTCTTTGTCTCTGTCCCACTCTTCCAGTTTGATAACCAGATCCACAGACTGTGTATCCTTAACGCTCTCAACACCAAACAGAGTTTTGACATCGATAATACCAATACCACGAAGTTCAATGAAATGTCTTGTGATATCCGGTGCCGAACCCACCAGCGTCACATCACTGACTTTACGAAGTTCTACAACATCATCACTGACAAGACGATGTCCTCGTTTGATCAGTTCCAGCGCAGCCTCACTCTTGCCAATTCCGCTCTCACCTGTGATCAGGACACCTTCACCATATACGTCCACAAGCACACCATGGATGGAAATACATGGTGCAAGCTGTACACCTAACCAGCGGATAATTTCAGCCATAAAACTGGAAGTTGTACGTTCTGTCACGAAAGTCGGAACATTATATTTAACTGCCAGATCGATCATATCCTGTGATGGTCTTGTCATTGTACTGAAAATTACACAGGGAATCTTGCTGGAAATAAATCTTTCATATTTAAATTTCCGTTCCTCATCACTGAGCTGCATCAGATAAGTATACTCTACATATCCGATGATCTGTACCCGTTCATTTGCAAAATGCTCCAGATATCCTGTCAGCTGCAATGCCGGTCTGTTGATCTCCGCTGTCTTGATCACAATCTCAGACAGATCAATTTCAGGAGTCAGGTTGTGAAGTCCCAATTCCTGAACTAATTTTGTCAACTGTACACCCTTCATTTATTTCTCCTTTTCAGTTCAAAATCTGAAAGCCCGGTCTGTCCGCTATCTCAAAACCTGCTCATACAGACATAACTCATTTATAGCTGTCGTCCGAAACTTTCATAGTAAATTTCACGTCTTTTTTATTATATCACATCACTATATACAACTTCAATTACAAAAAGCGAGAGTCTTTGGGTAATATGTAGAAGAACCCCCGAATATTTTTACATATTTTATATTTTTTTCTCACCAGTGTGCCGTAAATAACTATACCAATCGCGTAGGATGCGGATTCGAGTGTGCTGGTATAAAAACGCAGGCGTAGCGGGCTACGCTGAGGCTTTTAGACCTGTGCAATCGGATTCGCAGACAAGTGAGTGGTATAGTTATTTCGAAAACGATGTACTAGTACAGCGAAAATTAAGTTTCTGCTATATTGACGCAGGATGATTTCTTCAGCTGCAAGGCGGAGGAATGAGGCGTAGCGGTGGCTACGGCGATTGACGACAACGCCGCAGATGAAAAATCAGACAAGTCAATATAGCAGTTACTTAATATTCGCTGTACTAGCTCCATGAAAAAATTCATAGACTTTCTGTGCACTTCCTGCATTCATGCTTTCTGTCTCCGCAAGTTCTTTCAATGATGCATCTCTGATATTCTCAACAGACTTAAATTTCCGCATCAATGCTTTCCGCCTGGTTTCACCGATACCAGGGATATCATCCAACAGGGAATGCACCTGTTCTTTACTTCTCAGAGATCGGTGAAATTCAATGGCAAAACGGTGCGCCTCATCCTGGATTCTGGTGATCAGGCGGAAGCCTTCACTGTCTGTATCAATGGGAATTTCAAGATTATTGTAATACAGTCCTCTGGTTCTGTGATGGTCATCCTTGACCATACCGCAGACAGGAATCTCTATTCCCAGAATTTCCAGGACTTTTAACGCAATATTCACCTGTCCTCTTCCACCATCCATCAGGATCAGATCCGGCATAATAGAAAAGCTGTCAAACTCATCTTTTCCCTCATGAGTAAATCGTCTGGTAAGTACTTCTTCCATGCTTGCATAATCGTTCGGTCCCTGAACCCACTTTATTTTAAATTTGCGGTAATCACTGCGCTTTGGCTTTCCTTTCTCATAGACAACCATGGAACCTACAGATTCAAAACCACTGATATTGGAAATATCATAGGCCTCCATACGCCTGATTCCCGACAGTCCAAGCCACTCTTCCACTTCATGAACTGCTCCTATGGTTCTTCCTTCTTCACGTTTGATACGCTCTCTGTCTTTATCCAGAACCATCTTTGCATTCTCTTCTGCCAGCTCTACCAGCTTCTCTTTCGTACCTTTCTTCGGTACCCTGATATAGACTCGCTGCTTTCTTCGATCTGTAAGCCATTCCTCTATGATCTTAGCATCTTCGATTTCTTTTTGCAGCATGATCTCACGTGGAATAAACGGAGTTCCGGCATAAAATTGCTTCATAAAGCTGGATAATACCTGAGCCTTTGTATCGCCACGCGCCACACGCAGATAGAAATGCTCCCGCCCGATCAGTTTACCTCCCCGGACAAAGAATACCTGTACAACAGCATCCTGCTCCCGCAGATCAAGGCTTTCATCCATGGCAACTGCGATGATATCCTTATCTTCCTCTCCGTAACCTGTAATTTTCTGACGTTCTCCGATCTTCTGGATACTGCGGATCAGATCCCGGTATTCCATGGCATCCTCGAAACGCATTTCTTCGGAAGCTGCCATCATTTTGTCGGTAAGCATATCAATCGTATCCTTAAAGTCTCCATTGAGAAATTTCAACAGTTCTGCGATATTTTTCTTATATTCTTCTGAACTCACATAGCCCTGGCATGGCGCACTGCATTGTTTCATGTGATAGTACAGACATGGACGGTCCTTCCCACAATCTCTTGGCAGTACCCGATTACAGGATCGCACCTTATAAAGTTTTCGCACAAGCTCGATCACATCTTTTACAGCCCCGGCACTTGTATATGGTCCGAAATATTTCGCCTTGTCTTTCTTCATTCTTCTGGCAAAAAGAACTCTGGGATATTCCTCATTTACTGTGACTTTGATAAACGGATAACTCTTATCATCTTTGAGCATGGTATTATATTTCGGTCTGTGCTCCTTGATCAGATTACACTCCAGCACAAGGGCTTCCAGTTCCGAATCTGTGATAATATACTCAAATCTGGTGATATGGGTAACCATCTGTTCAATCTTTGCGCCCTTATTTCTGCTGCTCTGGAAATATTGACGCACCCTGTTTTTCAGACTGACGGCTTTTCCAACATAGATGATCTCGTCCTTCTCCCCATGCATAATATAAACCCCCGGCTTACCCGGAAGTTTTTTCAGTTCTTCTTCTATCTGAAACATAAACTCTCCTCTATACAAAAAATCCTGCCCTGAACGCTTTTCGTATCCATGAGATATTACAGCGTAATTTTCTGTGATACGAAAACAGAGCCGGAAATTATTTCGTTTCCGACTCTGTTATTGTATCACTGAATCTCTGGCTTATCCAGCGTTACTGTATTCTGTTTTTCCTCTGGAATTACCAGATCATCCAGATTTTCCGGAATCTCGATTCCACGCTCTACCGCATGGAAAATCTTCATAAATTCCTTACCTGTAATGGTTTCCCTGCGGATCAGGTAAGCAGCAATCTTATCAAGTGCTTCTCTGTGGCTGCCGATCAGTCTCTTGGCTTCCTCATAAGAATTATGGAGAAGTACCATTACCTCATGGTCAACCTCTGTGGCAGTGTCATCGCCACAGTTTAACACTGTTCTTCCGCTGAGATACTGATTCTCCTGTGTAGCCAGACCCATAAGTCCGAACTTGTCGGACATACCGTACTGTGTGATCATGGCTCTTGCCACCTTGGTAGCCTGCTCAATATCATTGGCTGCCCCGGTTGTGACAGTATCAAATACCAGTTCCTCTGCTGCGCGTCCGCCAAGATATCCCACAAGCATTGCTTCCAGTTCCTTCTTTGTATTGAGATATTTCTCCTCCTCGGGTACCTGCATTACATAACCAAGTGCCCCCATTGTTCTCGGCACAATAGTAATCTTCTGTACAGGCTCTGCATCTTTCTGCAGGGCGCTTACCAGTGCATGTCCTACCTCATGATAGGATACGATCCTGCGCTCCTGTGCACTGAGGATCCTGTCCTTCTTCTCTTTACCTACCAGAACTACTTCAACAGCTTCGAGAAGATCTTTCTGGGATACTGCACTGCGTCCACTCTTAACAGCAAGGATAGCAGCCTCGTTGATCATATTAGCCAGATCCGAACCCACTGCCCCAGAAGTTGCAAGTGCAATGTTCTCAAAATCAACAGTCTCATCCAGATGTACATTTCTTGCATGAACCTTCAGGATCTCGATTCTTCCCTTCAGATCCGGTCTGTCCACAATGACACGTCTGTCAAAACGTCCCGGACGAAGAAGTGCCGGATCAAGAACCTCCGGACGGTTAGTAGCAGCCAGGATCAGAAGTCCCTTTGAAGTGTCAAATCCGTCCATTTCCGCAAGAAGCTGGTTCAGGGTCTGCTCACGCTCATCATTGCCGCCACCATAATGAGAATCTCGGCTCTTTCCGATTGCATCAATCTCATCAATAAAAATGATACATGGTGCATTCTTCTTTGCTTCCTCAAAGAGATCGCGGACACGTGATGCACCCACACCTACAAACATCTCCACAAACTCAGAACCTGACAGAGAGAAAAACGGCACATGTGCCTCTCCTGCTACTGCCTTTGCCAGAAGTGTTTTACCGGTTCCCGGAGGTCCTACAAGCAAAGCTCCTTTCGGCAGCTTCGCTCCGATGGTGGTATATTTGCCGGGATTATGCAGGAAATCCACCACCTCCTGCAGTGATTCCTTGGCCTCATCCTGCCCTGCCACATCCCTGAAAGTAATTCCTGTATCTTTCTGAATGTAGGCTTTGGCGCGGCTCTTTCCAACGCCCATCATTCCGCCGCCCTTATTCATGCGGCGCATAAATACCGTCAGAAGTACAAAGAGCAGAATCGTTGGCAGAAGCACACTGACCAGCATAGAAATAATTTCCCCTGCTGCATCCGGCTTCTTATACTCAAACTTGATTCCTGTTCCCTCAAGTCTCTCCGTCAGCTTATCTACTGACTCCATCTGATTGGCATAATAAACTTCTTCTGAAAATCCTGATGACTGATGTTTCGGCGTGATCGTCAGTGTATTTGACTGAAGCGTAACCTCTTTCACATCTCCATCATCTACCATCTCAATAAATTTATCATAAGTGATCTCACTCGAATTATCCTTGAGCATATTGGTAAACATGGCGAAACATACCAGAGTTACCAGGAGGCATACCAGAAAGGCCAGTATCGACTGATGATTCTTGTTCGGGTCCTGTCTGCCCGGACCTTTATTATTATCAGGACGATTGCCATTCGGATTGTTATCCATATGATTATCCATTTCATTCCTCCTAAACGTTATCGTTCTTATTATAAAGAGAATTCGGGTATAAATCAACTGCGAGATTGTGAAAATTGTGTCCGGTTGTGCATATCTTTCTATAAACCCTATAAAATTTATATGAAGTTTTACAAATTCACCTGTTACAAATGGCTTTATTTGTAGTATACTATTGACAAACTGATTACTGCTCACTTCGTTCCCGGTAATGCGCTCCGCAATACACAGAATTTATGCTGACCGCATAAATTTGCGCTGTATGTCCCGGGATATTCTAAATGAGCAGTACTAAAAATGTGATGAGGAAAGGAAATGAACAAATGAAGATAGGATTTGACAACGACAAGTATCTGAAAATGCAGTCCGAACATATTCGGGAACGTATTAACCAGTTTGGAAACAAACTTTATCTGGAATTTGGCGGCAAGCTTTTTGATGACTACCATGCTTCCAGAGTTCTTCCGGGATTTGAGCCGGACAGCAAACTGCGTATGCTGATGCAGCTTTCTGATCAGGCAGAGATCGTTATTGTAATCAGCGCCGCTGATATTGATAAAAATAAAGTCAGAGGTGACCTTGGTATCACTTATGATGAAGATGTACTCCGCCTTATGGAAGTATTTACCGAGCGCGGACTCTATGTCGGAAGTGTCTGCATCACCCAGTATTCCGGACAGGAAAGCGCAGATGCGTTTAAGAAACGTCTGGAGAAGCTTGGAATCAAAGTATACGTGCTTTATCTGATCCCGGGTTATCCGAATAATACTTCCTTTATTGTAAGTGATGAGGGATATGGCAAGAACGATTATATCGAAACAACAAGACCACTGGTTGTCATCACTGCTCCAGGACCCGGAAGCGGAAAAATGGCCACCTGCCTTTCTCAGCTTTACCATGAATACAAGCGCGGTGTCAAGGCAGGATATGCCAAATTTGAAACTTTCCCAATCTGGAATATCCCGCTGAAGCATCCGGTAAATCTGGCATATGAAGCAGCTACTGCTGACTTAAATGATGTGAACATGATCGACCCGTTCCATCTGGAAGCATATGGTGAGACTACTATTAACTACAACCGTGACGTTGAAGTTTTCCCTGTTCTTCAGGCTATGTTTGAAAAGATCATGGGCGAGTGCCCTTACAAATCTCCCACAGATATGGGCGTTAATATGGCCGGTAACTGCATCGTTGATGATGAAGTCTGCAAGGAAGCTGCACGTCAGGAGATCATCCGCAGATATTATAAGAGCATGGAAGCTCTGGTTCGCGGAACAGGCCGCGAAGAAGAAGTTTATAAGATTGAGCTTCTGCTGAAACAGGCTCATGTGACCATCGAAGAACGCAAGGTGGTTCCTGCAGCGCTGAAACGTGAAGAAGAAACAGGTGCACCTGCTGCTGCCCTGGAACTTCCTGACGGACGTATTGTTACAGGTAAGACCTCTGAACTTCTTGGTGCATCTTCAGCACTGCTTCTGAATGCACTGAAAGAACTGGCAGGAATCGATCATGACAAACATGTTATCTCTCCGGAAGCATTAAAACCAATTCAGGCGCTCAAGACAGAATACCTTGGAAGCAAAAATCCAAGACTTCACTCTGATGAAACTCTGATCGCGCTTTCCATCAGTGCCGCAGATAATGAAGATGCGAAGCTAGCCCTGCAGCAGATTCCGAAATTAAAAGGCTGCCAGGTTCATACTTCCGTACTTCTGTCTCAGGTGGATATCCTGGAGTTCCGTAAGCTGGGTGTTGAACTTACCTGTGAGCCGAAATCTGAGCATGCTAAGAAACTGCAGAAATAATTTCTGAAATGGTTTTCAAATAGCAGCAGAAAACTCTGAAAATCCACAATATCTATATAATGATACAAGAAAGAATCCTGCCTGAACATATGACAGTTTCATATGAACAGGCAGGAATTTTTTATTTCTCTATAATCTCAATCGCTCTGTCCGGATAATTGGTAATGACTGCTTCTGCACCTGCGTCTTTTACCAGCTGGATGTGTTCTGGTTTGTTGGCAGTCCATACGTGCATTTTCAGTCCGGCACGTTTGACTTCTTCTATGAACTGTGGGTATTTCAGGTGATAAACTGCAGGGTGTACGGCGTTGATTCCGAGATTTTTGGCGTACATGGCTGGATTTACCCATCCGTCACTGAAAAGGATTCCGGTCTGTACATGGTCATTCAGCTGTTTTAACTGTAACAGGCTGTAATGGTTAAAGGAGGAATAGATCAGCTGGTCTTCCATGTTCATTTCTTTTACCAGTTTCAGAATCTTCTCTTCCATTCCCGGATAGAAGCAGATGCTGTTCTTTAGTTCAATGTTTATCATCATATCTGTGGTGCGCATGAGCTCCAGTACTTCTGCCAGAGTTGGAATGTGATAAATTCCCGATGGTTCTGCGGGTGTGCTGACTTTTAATTCTTTCAATTGAGCCAGTGTCATATCTTTGATCAGTCCGGTTCCGTCTGTGACACGGTCTACGTTTTCGTCGTGCATAACGATGAGTTCGCCGTCTGCGGAAGTATGTACATCCATTTCGATTCCGTCTGCGCCCTGTCTGATGGCAAGTTCAAATGCTTCCAGAGTGTTCTCCGGTCTGTATCCGCTGGCACCCCTGTGTGCCCATACTTTTGTTGTTCTCTTTGTTGTTTCTGTCATTTCCATATGCCTCTCTGTTCTTTCTATTTTGAATTTTCTCTGTTTCTTTTGTTTTTGTTAATGGTATTACTATATCTAATAAATATGTTTGATCTATGGTCAGTCTGCGAAAAAAATGTGTTCTCCTATAAATGGTACATTTCAGATTTGCGGTGTTTTAATAATGGAAGCTGCTCTCTGATCTGGTCTTCCCGGTCCAAATCTATTTCTTCTATTAAAATGCCCTCTTTCTCATCCAACTGTTTCATAACCTTTCCCCATGGATCTGTTACAATAGAATGTCCCCAGGAAATATATCCTGCCTGTGTATCTCTGGCAGGAGCACATCCAAGCATATATATCTGATTGTCAAGGGCTCTTGCACGAAAAGTCAGTTCCCAGTGTGCCGGACCTGTGGTCATATTAAATGCTGCCGGGACGAAAATCATCCTTGCACCGTCCAGTACCATTGTGCGGGCAAACTCCGGGAAGCGGATGTCGTAGCAGATCATGACACCCATTTTCCCAAATTCAGTATCAAACACGGTAGCATGATCTCCCGAAGTCAGAGTATCAGATTCCTTGAAGTGCTGGCCATTTTTTACATTGATATCAAAGAGATGAGCTTTTCTGTGCTTACCAATCTGTTTTCCATCTCTGTCAAAAATATAAGAAGTGTTGTAAACCTTTCCCACATCATCTGCTTCCGGCATGGAACCTGCGATCAGATAAATATGATACTTTCTGGCATAATCAGACATTGCCTGCCAGGATGGACCACCTTCTTTTTCTGCATAAACTGGAAAATTTTCGGTCTGATACGGACAGCAGAACATCTCCGGAAGAATTACAAAGTCCGGATTTTCTGCCTTTATTTTTTCTATATAAGTGCCGGCAGTACGGATATTTTGTATTTTATCTTTTACTGTGGGCATCTGAATTGCTGCTACTTTCATATGCGTCCTCTCCTTTCTTTTATCTATTATAGCCGAAAAAAAATCACATCGCCAATCCTACATTAAAGTTGCTTCCAATATTTTTATATGCTATATTAAAAACAAGCCGAAACATATCTGCTTCTACCAAAGATAAAAATTCTAAATATCCCGGAAACCCCGGAAAAGGAGCATTTCTTTGTTTCAAATCACATATTCTAAAGAGGCTGAAAAAGTCTGGAACTTAATTCAGGCATCATTTATTTTGTCCGACGTTGAAGAAATAGAACCAGACCCAGAAGAATTGGAAGCACTGCGCCGATATGAAGCTGGCGAGCCTGATTATCAACCATCCATCTCTGCTGAAAATCTGAAAAGAGAACTAGTACTGCATCCGGTTAGTTTCTAAACTATAACCGGATACAACCTGGCCAATTTAATTCGTGCATCCTGCGTCTTAAACTGCCAGTTGATTTTTGCACATTCTGCATTACGCCTGATAGTCCATGTACGAACCTGTTGTTTAAAGCTTTCCAAATCTGGCAGTGGCTTCCCCAGGGCCTGGCGGCTCATGATGCCGATTTCTATCTCTGCCATGTCCAGCCAGCTACCATGTTTTGGCGTGTAATGCCATTCAAAGCGTTCTGCAAGCCTGCATTTCTCCAGTTCCCCGGAAAAACGTCTCATATTTATCATAGAGTTCCGCAAAATGCTTCGGCGGCAGACCTATCGGCATTTGGACCTGAATCAAATCACCCTTTTCTATATTCGGATTTAACTCCAGCTCCTTTGCTATTCCTAAAAGTGTCAATAAGAAAAATCTTTGATCGACAGTCTTATCTCTCTGATATGGGATTCTCCGATTACTCGGCACATAAAATTTTCCGTTATACTCCAGATAATCAGTTCCTCTGCCTGGACTAATATCACTTTCGCTGATTCCGGTCGTAAATACCGTATGAACCGTTTTAATATTTCTGTTTCCATGGTCAATTGCAATTCTGATTCGTTTTATCATATAGAACTCTCCTTTTTTCTTTTCTACTTATTACATACGTTTTCTATACTTGAAACGCAAAATGATAAGTAAAAAATCATAAAAAGAACTTCTATATTACTATATGTAGCTCCTCGCCGTCATCCCTTGCCTTTTTCTCGATGTTCCTTTAGTTTAAGGAACGATTCGTCGCTGATACAGTGTTCAATACGGCAGGCCTCTGTTTCTGCTATCTTTGGGCTAACTCCAACAGATATAAGTTGCTCTTTAAAAAATTTATGTCGTTCATAAATTTTCTCAGCGACCTTTCGCCCCTCCTCTGTTAAATAGATAAAATGTTTATCGTCCTTTGTAAGAAAGCCACCGTTACATAAAATATTAACCGCATGACATACACTGGGCTTTGATACTCCTACATAACGGGCGACATCTACCGAACGTACTTCTCCCAATTTCTTTTGAAGAATGAGAATTGTCTCTAGGTAATCTTCCCCTGATTTCCCTATCCTTACATCTTGTCGCTTTTGCATATATTGCTAACTCCTCCATTATATGTTAAAATAATAAAAAAATTTGTTGAGGTTCTACAATGTACGTTTATTATTTACCAATTACTTTCTCGAAATGGGAGCAGATAGATACCTACTTGTTTAACTATGTTTCCCCTGAGCGTCAAGAGAAAATAACCCAGTTTGTTTTTACTGAAGATAAAAAACTTGCCCTTTATTCTGGTCTCATAATACGTTGGGCATTAAGTAATATGATTGGAATTTCTGCAGACGAATTACTTTTTCACTCTGAACCTAATCAAAAGCCTGTTCTCTTTCCTAAGTCTAATATTGATTTCAGTATTTCTCACACTAGGAATGCCATACTATGTTGCCTTTCTTCAAATGCTTTTGTAGGCGCTGATATAGAAAAAAATATAACTGCCCCTTTGGAAATTATGAAATACTGTTTCCATCCTGAAGAAATTGAATATGTTAAAAATTCTTCCTTAAATTCTGCTAATTTTCGCTTTTATGAAATATGGACTCGAAAAGAAGCCTATACAAAGGCAATAGGAACTGGTCTCTCAGAGAACTTATCTTCGATAAATACTCTAAATTCCTATTACACATCAAATTTTCATACCTGGTCAGAGGATGACTATATATGTTCTATCTTTTCAAGCCAACCATTTAAACATTTTTCAGTAACCACACTTTCTGAGTCTTTCATATCAAGCTTTTTCTTTAGCAATCATATCTCACCATAATCCGAAGTAATTGAAGGAAGCCTTACTTCCAAAATGTATTCACCTGATTTTAATTTATATGTATTTCTTAATTCTAGTTTTGCTTCACAGAAAAGAGCTTTATATTCCGATAAAGTTCTTTCTTTTCCTCCACATACGGCCCACATTTGCAAGTCATTCATATAGACATTTAGGCTCTCACGTTCTGGAACTTCTGGCAATAGCTGTTCTATTACAAGAATTGTCTCCCTCCCGTGCATATTCTTTCGAATATTCTTTAGGATTTTAATCACATTTTCATCCGTCCAATCATGTAAGATTCTGGATAAAATGAAAATATCTGCTGTAATATCATAAGGTTTGAAAAAATCTCCTCTAACAAACTCTGCTCTTTCAGACATATCGTTTTCTTTAATATTTGCTTTTGCTCGCTTTTCTACAAAATCCAAGTCTAAAATACTCCCCACCGCTTGGGGATATAATTTTAAAAACTGAATTAATACTGCTCCACTGCCACCTCCTATATCGGCTATTTTCCTTATATTTTCCCCTGTATATCTTTTTACAGAATCATCCAATAAAAGGTTTCGACTTGTATAATTCATCATTGCATCGAAGGCATAGTAATGTTTATTATCATTCTCATTACTTTTAAATAAGCCTTCCCCTACTGCCAAACTATATGGGATTTTTCTTTGCCGTGCAGCTTCAGGCATTACTCCCCAACTTCTTGCACAAATACCTCCGCAATAAAGGACAAATCCTTTTAATGAGTCCTCTCCCTTATCGCTCAATAAAATTCCGGCTTCTGTCAAACTATACATGCCATTTTTTTCTTGAAGAAATCCATATATTACCAAGGGTTGCATAAGACGAGCTATAATATCTGGATCTACTTCTGCTTTTTCTGCAATCTCCTGTACAGAAATTTTTTCTTTAGCTTCTCCAATAATATCAAATAAATCCAGTTCACATGCTGTATATAATAGGTATGTATTAGCAAAACCTTGTGCCATTGAAAGAATAATGTTTTTAGAAAACTTTCCAGTCATCAGTAATATTTCCTCCAAATTCAATTCATTTTTCTAACGCAAGTTGTTTTAATTTTTCTGTATCTATTTTTTCCATTTTAGTAGTAGGCCATCTATTTATGAATTCTATTTTATCTGGAATTTTATACTGTGCTGCTCCATTATATAGCATCAATTGAATTATCTGTTTTTTATCCATAAAACAGTTCGTACACATTTCTATAAAAGCGCAACTCTTTTGTCCGAGAACATCATCTTTCCATGGTACAACAACTACTTTTTTTACCCCTTTAATGCGCATTAATTCCTCTTCTATTTCAGATGGTAATATTTTTTCTCCACCTCTATTAATCACTTCTCTTATTCTTCCTAATATACGATAATTCCCATTTTCATCCTGAATTACCCTATCTCCTGTTTTATAAAATCCGTCGTCTGTAAAACGCCCAATACTATCCTCTGCATTATAGTACTGCGTAATGGTATATGGTCCTCTTGTCTCCATTTCACCCGCTTGTCCTTGCGATAAGATTTTGCCATTTTCGTTTACAATCCTAATTTCATCAGCTTCTGAGATAGGTTTTCCTTGACATTTAATTACTATTTCTTCTTTATCCTCCAACAATGTAGACATTATAAGGCCTTCTGCCGTCCCGTATTGATTTTGGAGTTTGCACTGGAAGCCCTTTATTATATTTTTAGCTAATTTTTCCTCCATTCTTGCGCCACCTATTATAACTGTTTTTACAGAACTTATATCAAAACTATCTAACTCCAACAGTTCTACGCACAATGTGGCAACCGCCGGAACTAAACTTGTTATTGTAACCCTTTCTCTTTCTATTGTTTCTAAAATATCATCTGGACTCGGTATAGAACACATTACAACTGTACCGCCCATATAAAGAGTGCCTAGAATTCCAGGGCTAGAAAGCGTCATATTATGTGACATTGGCATAGATGCTAAATATACTGATTCCTTATCCATTTCGCTTCTTTCAGCCGCTTTCTTAGCATTATAGATATAGTCTGCATGGGTTCTAGGAATTAGCTTGGGTTCTCCAGTTGTTCCTCCCGATAATAGAAGTAATGCTACATCATCATACTCAATCTCTATTCCATTTTCTCTAATTGGAATGTCATCCAAAGCTTCTTTATCAAAAGACTGTTCATTCAAACAGATAATTTCAGGGAAGTACTCTTTAACTTTTTTCTCTATATTACTATATTCAAATCCCATATATTCTTTAGGAGCAATATATGCTACTGCATTAGTTTTTTCTAACATTTTTATAATTTCTACTTCACGATGTGCAGGTAAAACTAAAACCGGAATTGCTCCCAAGTTAAGGAGTCCAAATAATACTTTAACAAAAAACACTGTATTAATACATTGCAGCAGTACTATATTACTATTTCTAATTCCCAGTCCAATTAACTTTTGAGCTATTTTTTCACTTTCTTTTTGTAGTTCACTGTATGTAATTCTTTCTGTTAAATCTTTAAGCGCAATTTTTTCACCATATAACTTCCCACAACGCTTAACTAATTTATCAAAAGTTATTTTTTCAAAATCATCCATCTTTTCATATTGTTCTAATATTCTACTTTTCACTATTTTTCTCCATATATGCCATAATCTTAGGTGGCGGATTCAGAACTAGAAAATGCTTAATTTCAAGTTCTAAAATCCGCACCGCAACTTTTAATATTTACCATTACTCTGAAGTCTTACCATATGTGCGTACAAGCCATCCAATCGTAGTAATTCTTCTGGTGTGCCTTCTTCCTTCACATGCCCTTTTTCTAATACTACAACTTTATCCGCATTAGCGACTGTTCTCATACGATGTGCAATAACCATAACTGTCTTATTCTCCAAAAGTGCCGATAAAGCTTCCTGCACTAAAGTTTCGCTCTCTGCATCCATCGATGCGGTCGCTTCATCGAGTAAAATAATAGGAGCATTTTTCAATAATGCACGCGCTATTGAAATTCTCTGGCGCTCTCCTCCCGATAATGCACTTCCATTTTCACCAATATTTGTCTGATATCCACTAGGTAGCCGCATAATAAATTCTTCACATTGAGCTACTTTAGCAGCTGCCATAACTTCTTCATCTGTAGCGTCCTTTCTTCCCAATCGGATATTTTCCATTACCGTATCATCAAACAATAAGACATCTTGAAAAACAATAGAATAATTTTTAAATAGTGTCTCTGGTTCTACGCTGCTTACATTAACTCCGCCCAGCAAAATTTCACCAGAATCGACGTCCCAGAAACGTGCTGCCAATTTTACAGCTGTAGATTTTCCACTCCCAGATGGACCTACTAAAGCCGTAACCTGTCCTTGCTTTGCTCTAAATGATATGTTGTCTAAAACCACTTCATCATTATATGCAAATGTGACATTTTTAAATTCAATATCATATCCTTTATTACCACAAGTATTACTGCCTGTCTGCTCAGGTGTTGTATCTATCTCTTTCATTCTTCTAATACTCACTTGAGCTGAAAATATCTCTGTTAGAAGCATGAAACACGCATTAAATGGATCATATACTCTCCCCGCAATAATCAAAAAAAGAATAAACGTAGAAATTGCTAAAGAACCGTTACCTACAAAATATCCCCCTGCTAGAAGAACCGCCACTAATCCAAAGCGTAAAATAAATTGAGCTGTAGTATTTGCAGCTCCAGGCGCTAATTCGTTTTTAAAGGAACATTTAACCACTGTTTCTAATTTTTTATCAAGCCTTTTTAAATATTCTTCTTCTCTGGAAGCCGATTTTAATTCCTGAATAGTTTCTAAAAACTCCTGTACACCATCATAAGCAGCTCTTTTGGCCTCTAAATTTGCTATTTCAGCATTTTCTTGTGCTTTTCTTGCAACTAAAATGACTATCGCCGCAACTGGTACCGGTACTATAATGCACAAGCCCATTCTCCAATCAACTACTAAAAGTCCAATCGCCATAATGATAAACATAAAAATTGTACCAAACAACATTGGAATAGCATTAGAGAACGTCCTTTCAAGTGCTGTACAATCTCCCATAATAGTTGTTGTCAAGTCTGAAATATTTTTACTCCCAAAAAAAGATAATGGCAACTTTCTCATCTTTTCAGCTAATACAATTCTCCGGTTTGCACTTTCCTTGTATGCCACAGAATAGGTTGCATTATATTGAAGCCATTGAGTTGCAAACACAAGAATAAACAGACCCACTGTAATCGCACAATATAGAATTATATTCTCATTAAGCGCAGAATCTTTTCCTAAAATCTTGTCTAACATATCAAGAATAACCAACATCAAAAAGCCAACTGGTATCATTAAACATATATTATATAATGTGGCGGCCGCAATTCCTTTTTTTAAATCCTTTGCTCCTTTATCACTTAACGCAAATGCACGCTTTAACATGTTTCCACCTCTTTTCCTATATGCCATGTTGTTGTCTTTACATAATTATTCCACATACGAGCATACTCTCCTTCTTTTTTTATTAATTTGTCATGTGTTCCCTGCTCTATCAGCTTACCTTCTTTCATAACAAGAATTTGGTCTGCATCTCGTACTGTTGATAATCTATGGGCAATCATAACTACCGTCTTATTTTTAACTAAACGTTCCAAAGCTTTTTGAATCTCATATTCATTTTCCGGATCGGCAAATGCTGTTGCCTCATCCAACACAACAATAGGAGCATCTTTCAAAATTGCCCTTGCAATAGCAATTCTTTGAGTTTCACCACCTGATAAATAAACGCCTTTACTTCCTACAATAGTATCGATGCCCTTTGGAAACTTTGCCAATATATCGTCACATTGAGCAAGATGTGCTGCTCTGAGTGCCTCCTCTTTAGATGCCATCGGTTTGGCTGCACAGATATTTGCCAACAGACTGTCCTTAAATAGTTTAGGATTTTGAAATACAAATGCCACTTTTTTCATCAAATCTTCATGTGTTAAATCTCTTATATCTACATTTCCGATTTTTATACTTCCTTCTTGTATATCGTAAAACCTTGGTATTAAACTTGCTGTCGTTGTTTTCCCCGATCCGGAATGTCCTACTATTGCAGTTGTCGTTCCTGCTTTTGCAGTAAAAGATACTTTACTAATAGCTGGCTTTTTTGTATTCTCATAAGTAAAAGTTACATCAGAAAAGGTTATATTATTACTATTTGTTATTTTAGGATTTATTGTTTCTGATTGCACTTCAGCAGTTAGAATCATATCAATTCTCCTCATTGCTTCTTCTGCCTGCATTCTATAATTGGTCATATATAAAATTTTATTTAGCATAACAGCACATGCAGGAGAAAAAATTACATAAAACAAAAACTTTTCAGTAAAATCCGTTAAATCTTCTGATATAGTTCCTATAACCAATGCCGTTGGTACTAACACAAGAAAATTAGAATTTATTACTGCTGTAAATGCTACCATTCCTTTTCTACATGCCATTGTATATTTAATTGCAAAATCCCTGTATGACTCAATTGCTTTATTAAATTTAGTAATAGATTGTACAGTCTGACCAAAAACTTTTACCACTGAAATTCCCCGAACGTATTCTACTGCCTCATGATTCATAACTTCCAACGAATCCTGATATGTCTTCATAAATTCCATACTGTCTTTACCAATTAGAGCTCCCTGCAAGAAAAACCCAATTCCAAATAAAAGTAGTAACGGTATACCAATTCTCCAGTCAAAAATCAGCATTAATACAAGACTTGCAGCCATTGTTACATAGGCTCCAACCAAATCCGGTAATTGATGTGCAATATATGATTCTGTTTGAAAGCTATTATCATCAATTATTTTTCTCAGCTTTCCGCTTGGATTCGTATCGAAATATCCCATTGGCATTTTTGCCAAACGTTTTAATGCTGCCATTTTAAGATTCTTTTCTGTTCTAAATGCGGTTATATGTGAACATAGTAACGCCACAAAATAAATAAGAAGACCTATTAATTCAAATATTAGTGCATATATTCCATATTTTAACAATCTATCCGTGTCCATATGCCCGCCTGTAAATGCAACAACTAACTCCTTTGCTGCAAAATATACACATAAAAATGGAACCAGAATAAAAACAGCACTAATTCCTGACAGCACTCTAGCTAAAATTAATAGCCATTGACTTCTCCCAGTAAAACTCATGAGCCTCTTTATTCTATCATTTTTGCTTTTATTTTTACTTTCCATGTGCTCTCCTTTCTGCTTAAATTAACATTAGGCGTTTGCGAAACGCCAAAAGCCGCATAAATACGGCATTTTTTTGTTGTT